>DAIDJC010000211.1 GCA_027451565.1 Limisphaerales bacterium
ACGCCATCGCTGGCTACCAAAAATTCCTCCGGCTCACCCGAGTCTACGCTGATGAAATCATCCGCCGCTCCCGCCAAGACCGCAAAAACCACCCAAAAGCCAATGTTCCTTGAAATTTAGATGCGTTTGCCCTGCCACAGGCTGTCTCAAGGCTTGCGCCTTCCCGGTTTGCATGGAATCATGAGTTTTTGACGGAATGCCAATATGACATCTTCAGACTTGCAGCGCGCGATTGAACCTGTTTTGGGACTATTTGATTCCATGGAGAAATCCAGTGGACCAGCCTGGCTCCTGCCCCTGCGCAAGGCGGGGCTTGCCGCTTTTGCCACGAAAGGCTTTCCAACTTTGAAGGACGAAGATTGGAGGTACACCAATCTGGCTCCTTTGGCGGGGATGCCTTTGCATCTCACGGCACCTGCCCTTGTGAATGGCACCGAAAGCAAAACCTTGGCGGATAGTTTATCGTCCCGGATTGCCGGGCACCGGCTGGTATTTGTCAATGGCAGATTTGCGGCCCAACTCTCCCAAATCAACACCTTGCCAGCGGGCGTGCGGGTCGAAAGCCTTGCGCAAACCATAGTTGCCAATCCCGCCCTCGTTGAGAAGCACTTGGGACGGCTCGCCACTGCTCAGTCCAATCCTTTTGCCGCCTTGAACCAGGCGTTCTTTACTGATGGGGCATTCATTCAGATTCCCCAAGGAGTGACACTGCCGGATCCGGTTCAACTGGTTTTTATTCAATCCCACAAGGATCCCGGCGGGATGGTCGCGCCCAGAACACTTGTCCTGGCGGGAGCGAACAGCCGGGCCTGCATCGTGGAAACCTACATTCACACCAATCAACAGTCCGGGCTCACCAACCCGGTGACCGAGATTGTGGCAGGTCCAGGCTCCAGCGTGGAATACATCAAGTGGCAGGATGAAAACCATGAAACCTTTCACCTGGCCACCTTGGCGGGAGATTATTCAGCCTCCAGCCATGTGGGGGTGCATTCTTTCTCTGTTGGCGCGCGGATTGCCAGAAACAACATCACTGCCCATCTGGGCGGCGAGGGGTTGGAGTGCGTACTGAACGGCCTTTATCTCACGCGCGGCAGACAGGTGGCAGACCATCACATGGTGGTGAATCATGCCAGCCCCCATTGCGCCAGCCATGAATATTTCAACGGCATCCTGGATGACCAATCCAAGGGGGTGTTTCACGGGCGCATTCACGTGCATCCCGTGGCCCAAAAAACGGATGCCAAACAAACCAACAAGAACCTGCTTCTCTCCAATGAGGCGACGGCAGACACCAAGCCACAGCTTGAAATTTATGCTGATGACGTCAAATGCACCCATGGCGCGACCATCGGCCAACTGAACGAGGAAAGCATTTTTTACCTTCGCACCCGGGGCATTCCCAAGTCCGGCGCGCGTCGAATGCTGATTCACGCTTTTGCCGGCGAAATCATTGAGCGCATCCAGTGCCAACCCGTCCGCGAGATCATTGACAGCCAGGTTTGGGATCGCCTGGAAAAACATCATCATTTGGCAGGATCATGAATCCAAACAACAAAACAAACGGGTGGTCCTGTTCCCCCCGTCCTCTCCATGTTTGAAGACGTCAACGACTTGTACCAGCAAGTCATTTTGGACCATTGCCGGCATCCGCGCAATTTCCACGAAATACCTTCCTGCTCGGTCACGGCCCAGGGTCGGAACCCTGTGTGTGGCGATCAACTGAAGCTGTTTTTGACCTTGAAAGATGATCGGATTCTGGATGCAGCGTTTGTGGGGTCCGGATGCTGTATTTCCAAGGCCTCGGCCTCGTTGCTCACGGAAAACGTGAAAGGCAAAACCCGCCAGGAGGCGACCGCCCTTTTTGATCAAGTCCGTGGCTTGATAACCACCGGTCAGGATCAGGGTGACGTGGGCAAGTTGGCGGTTTTTGCGGGAGTCCACAAATACCCTGCCCGGGTTAAATGCGCCATTCTGGCCTGGCACGCGCTTTTGGAGGCATTGAAAGGCGGCTCGGCGCCGGTCACCACCGAAAATGAGGCGTCATGATTGATTTTTCACCGTCTTGAGGCATGCTATAGCTGGACTGAAACCTTTTTATGAGCACCGAAACCAGAGTTTTGACACGGGATGTGGAAGCGTCGGTGGTTCCGATTGGAACCAAGGTCACCCTGCAAAAGGACCAGACGGCACACATCACCCAATCCTTGGGGGGCACTTACACGGTCATTGTGAATGGCAACATGTTCCGGATTGAATCCAAGGATGCCGATGCCCTGGGTTTCAGCGTGGCTGCCACGCCGCCACCCGCATCGCAACCGACTGGACCTGTCTCCATGGATGATCTGGAGAAAAAGGTTTGGGAAGCGCTCAAGACCTGTTATGACCCGGAAATTCCGGTCAATATCGTGGATTTGGGTTTGATTTATGATTGTCACCTCACCCCGGCTGGCGAGAACAACTACCGTGCGGAGGTTAAAATGACCCTGACCGCACCGGGATGCGGCATGGGGCCTGTGCTGGCCCAGGACGTTCAAAACAAACTGATTTCGCTGGAACCCATTGAGGAGGCCAACGTGGAATTGGTTTGGGACCCTCCCTGGAACCAGAGCATGATGACCGAGGCGGCGAAACTGCAACTGGGACTTCTGTGAGGAGCCGTTGAAGGATTGGCGCCGCGTCGGGATTGGCTCCGTCAAATGGCATTCCTGCACGGCCTGTTTGCATCCTGTTTATGAACAAAACCTTTGATTGGGAAGCCTGCCGGCGTGATTTTCCGATACTGGACCAAACAATTCACGGCAAGCCTTTGGTGTACCTGGACAACGCGGCCACGTCCCAGAAACCCCTGTCAGTGATTGAGGCGCTGGTTCATTATTACAAGCGGGACAATGCCAATGTCCACCGCGGCATTCATGAGTTGAGCAACCGCAGCACCGTGGCCTTTGAGGGGGCACGCGCCCGGGTGGCCCGGTTCATTCATGCGCCGCATCCGGATGAAATCATTTTCACCCGCGGCACGACTGAGAGCATCAATCTGTTGGCGGCCACATGGGGTGCAACAAACCTCAAACCCGGCGATGTGATTTTGCTTACTGAAATGGAGCATCACAGCAATCTTGTGCCCTGGCAGATGATTGCCCGGCGGACAGGGGCGCGCCTGGCATTCATCCCGGTCACGGGGGATGATGGGATGCTGGACCTTTCCAGGCTGGAAGACTATCTCACGCCCCAGGTGAAACTTCTCTCCATGGTGCATATTTCCAATTCATTAGGCACCTTGAACCCGGTGGAGGAACTGTGCGCCCGCGCCCGCAAAATGGGTGTCACCACCCTGGTGGACGGCGCCCAGAGCGCAGGGCATCTGCCCGTGGATGTGCAGGCGCTGGGATGCGATTTTTTTGCTTTTTCAGGACATAAAATTTGCGGACCAACCGGCATTGGCGTGCTTTGGGGCCGGCAAGAATGCCTGGAAGGAATGCCGCCTTACCAGGGCGGCGGAGAAATGATCCTTACCGCCGGTTATGACCGGACCGAATACAAGCCAGCGCCACACAGGTTCGAGGCGGGCACTCCGGACATATCCGGGCCGATCGGCCTTCATGCGGCCATGGACTATTTGGATGCAATCGGAAGGGACCAAATTTGGAAACATGACCAGGAACTGGCGCATCATGCCTGGGATCAACTTTCGAAACTCAAGGACATCCGGCTTTTTGGGCCGGCCGGCAATTCACCTTTCCGGGCGGGACTGGTGAGCTTTTTGCTCAAGGATGTTCACGCCCACGATATTGTCACCCTAGCCGACCAAGCTGGCGTGGCGCTTCGGGGAGGACACCATTGCACCCAGCCCTTGATGCACAAATTAGGGGTGGAATCCACAGCGCGAGCCAGCTTTTATTTTTATAACACCCGGGCTGAGGTGGATCAATTCGTGGATGTAATCCGGGAAATCCAGCGTTTTTTTGGCCGGTAAACACCCATGCCTTCCCAAGCCGCGCTTGGGGAACTCTTTCAAAAAAATGACGAAGCCCATCAACTTGGATTCCACGATGCGTGAGGTGTTGGAGATCCATCCCGGCGCGCAGCGGGCCTTGTTCAGGCAATATCACATCGGCGGCTGCAGCCAGTGTGGATTCAGCCCGGAAGAAACGCTGGCCCAGGTTTGCCACCGCAATGGGAACCTGCCGGGAGAAGAAGTCCTGGCCTACCTCCTGTCCAGCCAGGAGCAGGATGCCCGCATCCTCATCAGCCCGCGTGCTTTGGCGGATTGGATCAAAAACGATCCCGCAGTCAAGCTGGTGGATGTCCGTTCCAGGGAGGAATTTGAAGCCGTGCACATCCAAGGCTCTGTCCTGTTGTCCCAGCAGGTCATGAAGGAACTCATGGCATCTGGCTCCAATGACCAGCCAGTGGTGGTGATTGACCATGCGGGAAAAAATGGACTGGATGCCGCCGCCTATTTTCTGGGCCACGGGTTGAAAAACGTGCGCTGCCTTTCTGGAGGGATAGATGCCTGGGCCAGGGAGGTGGAACCCTCCATGCGACGATACCGGCTGGGTTGAGGCACCCGGCGCGGTGCCATTCCCTCGCTGATGCCCAACTCCAATGGGGCTACACGTTGAATTTAAACAGCATCACATCACCGTCCTGCACCACGTATTCCTTGCCCTCCATCCGGTACAGCCCCTTTTCCCGCGCCACCGCCACCGAACCGCACCGGACGAGGTCCGCATACGCGACCGTCTCCGCCTTGATGAAGCCGCGTTCGAAATCTGAATGAATCACCCCGGCTGCTTTTGGAGCCGTATCCCCGGCGTGGATGGTCCAGGCGCGCACTTCCTTTTCACCAGCAGTGAAGTAAGTTCTCAAGCCGAGCAGATGATAGGTGGCCCGGATCAAGGACCCCACGCCGGATTCCTGCACGCCCAGTTCCTTGAGAAATTCAATTGCCTCATTGGGAGGCAGTCCACAGGCCGTTGAAGTTCATCCGCAGATCGCACGGGGCAGTCGCGACGAACACTTTGAGGTGGGCATGAAAACTTAACATGATCCGACTCCGTTGAGGTGGTGAATCAGTTGGGTGGCCAGAACAAGTTGGCTTTCGGAGTGGAGTCGCATCCGGGCTTGTGGGCCCAGTTCGATCACCAACTCCACGGGCGCGGCGGGTGCTGCCACTTCGACCTGCACAAAGGCCGGCAAGGATTTGACCTTACGCTGTCGCTGCCGCCAACTGTAAAAGGTCGTGTAGTTGAGTCCGTGCTGGCGGACAAACGCGGCGGCAGATAAACCGCTGTTTTCAAACGCCGACACGATTTGGGCCCGATGCGCGGCATCGATACGGGCGGACCGGAGTCGGCGGGAACCATTGATTGTTTTCATCGCCCACATTTTTACCACGCCACGCCGTCGCGGAATAGTGGGCCCCTCCTTCACCGCTTACTTT
>DAIDJC010000212.1 GCA_027451565.1 Limisphaerales bacterium
ACTCGGCCCTCGGAAAGTCCCCTGGCCATTGTTAATAGCAGCAGCCAAGTTGCTCCAGAACGTTGCACCAGAGCCGGAAATGTTAGTAAACAGCTCATTTGCATTGAGCGTCGTATTGATGATATTGACGTTCCAGGAGCTTGCGCTTGCGCGAGACATCGCCACCATAGCACTTGGCAGTCACATCCTTGCGAAAAGCGCTGATCACCTCGGAGGCCACGATTTTGCCTCCTATCGCGGCTTGAATCTTGATTTGGAATTGCTGGCGTGGGATGACTTCCTTCAGTTTTTCCGCCAGGGACCGGCCGCGCCCCTCTGCCTTGGTGCGGTGAACGATACAGGAAAAGGCATCCATCGGTTCCGTGTTCACGAGCATGTCCAGTTTCACCATGTCGCTCTCCATATAGTCGCCCGGCTCATAATCCATGGAACCGAATCCGCGCGTGATGCTTTTGATCCGGTCATGAAAATCAATCAGGATTTCATTCAAGGGTATGAGGCTGGTCAGCATCACCCGGCGGGAATCAAGCGTCTCGGTATGATCCACTGCGCCGCGCTTTTCGGAAATCAATGCCATGATATCCCCGATGTTTTCATTGGGGCAAATCACAAAAGCTTTGACCATGGGCTCCTCGACCCGGTCTATAAGCGTGACTTCCGGCATGAACGCAGGGTTATCCACCAGTTTCATCTCCCCATTTGAAAGGTGAACCCGGTAAACCACGCTTGGGTAGGTGGCAATGATATCCATGTCGTATTCCCGGCGAAGCCGTTCTTGGACAATTTCCAAATGAAGCAATCCCAGGAAGCCGCACCGGAACCCGAACCCCAGCGCCACGGAGGTTTCCGTGGCATAAACGAAAGCGGAGTCATTCAGCTTCAATTTCGCCATGGAGGATTTAAGCTGTTCATAATCCGCAGTGTTGATGGGGTAAATGCCGCTGAACACCATGGGATGAATCTCCTTGAATCCGGGAAGCTCGCCGGAAGGATTCCGGGCGTCCGTGATGGTGTCACCCATTTTGACATCGCTTGGGGACTTGATGTTGGCGGTGATATACCCGGTCTCGCCGGTCTCCAATTTTTCCCGGGTGTAAGGCTTGGGATTAAAGCTGCCCACCTCCTTGACCTCGAAGGATTTTCCGGAGTGCAGCAACTTAACCATCATGCCGGGCTTGATCTCCCCGTTGAAGACCCGGACATGGGTGACCACCCCCTTGTAGGTGTCAAAAAAGGAATCGAAAGCGAGCGCTTGCAGGCTGGCTTCCCCAGTGGCTTTAGGGGGAGGCACGCGCTCCACAATCGCTTCCAAGATTTCATCAATGCCTATTCCTTCCTTGGCGCTGCAAGGGATGGCCCACTCTGAAGGCACCGCCAGCACCTCTTCCAATTGTTGCCGGGCTTGGGGAATGTTGGCATGCGGCAGGTCAATCTTGTTAATGACAGGGATAATTAGGAGGTTTTGCTTGGCGGCCAGGTGGTAATTGGCCACGGTCTGGGCCTCAACCCCCTGCGCGGCATCAATGACCAGCAAAGCTCCCTCGCATGCACTTAGACTCCGGGAAACTTCGTAGGCAAAATCCACATGCCCCGGCGTATCTATCAAATTCAGCTCATACGTCTCACCATTCCTGGCACGGTACAGCATGGTCACAGGATGAGCCTTGATGGTGATGCCTCGCTCGCGTTCCAAGTCCATGGCATCGAGCAACTGATCCTCCATGTCCCGCGTGGCGATGGTCCCCGTGCGATGCAATAGACGGTCGGATAAGGTCGTCTTTCCGTGGTCAATATGTGCTATGATGCTAAAATTTCGGATGTGCGCTGAGTCCATTTACAACAAAATAATTCTTTAAACCAGCCCGGCAAAACCACCCGGGCGTTCCACCCGCCCCGCCTCCAAGGCTGTTTGCTGGTTTATCATGAGGGTCTAGAATAGCTGGAAACAGTTTGATGCAAAGAAAAAACACCCACCTGAAAATTCGATATGCCCGCTGGGTCTTTTTCCAAAGGTTTAAGAGGTTGAAAGCTTTATATGGAAAAATTCTGGGATTTGCTGCAAGACGATGGATGAAAGCGAATTGAACCCAAAAAGCGAAATGGAAAGGGTCAATTCGGCAAGATGCTGGACCGGAAACTCTTTGGAAAAATCGAAACCTTACCCGAAGCGGTCGGGTGAGATTTTTCCAACGTGTTTGCGGCCAGCAGATTGGAACAGATTGGCTTTTTGAATTTTGCTTTCCGGGTTGAAACGAGGATGAATCGGTCCAGTTCAAGTACAACCAGTTCAGCCTGCACCCATTCTATCCAGAATCAAACCGGTCCATTCCAGCAGGTTTCAAAGCGAGGCAGCGTCTCGGCCCCGGAGGTAAACCCTGTGCCGTTCGCGCGGCGGCATCTGCTCCAGTTGCTCCTCGTGATTACGCCTTCCACTGATTCCCTGCCACCATCGCGTGTCCGGTTCGCCAAACAGCCGCCCTGCATTGATAATGTCAAGCTGTTCGCTGTTGACCTACCCGTTCAGCATTGAGACATAATCCCCGCCGACCACCAGGATGCCATGCCTGTCCAACGCCAGGCGGTGCGTCTGGCATTCGCAGAAGACAACCCAAAAACCTTACTTTGAGCCGGCTGTAAGTTTGCTTAACCCAATCTCATTCATGGTTTCCTTCCTCTTTCCAAGGGATTCCCTCCGCCTGCGTCAATATCGGGCGAAGCCGTGGGCACATCGTGATATTGGACCTGGCCAGACTCTTCGGTCGGCAGAGGGTCGTCAGGCAAAACAGCCAGTTCCGCCAGGGCGGAGGATGTGTCTGGACCAAAACCGGATAATGCGGTCAAACGTAAATACCGCGCACTCATTCCCCGTTTCCATTCGATGGTTTTTGGGTCGTAGCTGGAAGCCAATTCGCCATGAGTCACCACCTGCCAGTGGATGTCGTCCTGACTGCCTTCCAAAAGGTATTCCCGAATATCGCCTAAATGTTCCCGTTGATTTTGCCGGGGCATGAGCAGGAGTCCATGAGTGGAGACTGTTTTGGGAAATGAAATGGTGAAAACGTGGGGATGCGCGGGGCCGCGACCCCTGGCGTCTGCGCTCGACCAAAAGGTGTTGGGGTCGCCATCCATCAATTCCGGGGCTGGTTGTCCATCGGCAAGAATCGTTGCCCCCAACCGTTCCATGGACAGGTTGTCAAAAAAGAGATCGGACATGTTTTGGGAAGACACGGAAACACGAGGCGCAAAGTCAGGGCTGTTCATGTACGCCAGCAGGGAGCGTCGCAGTTGGGCTCCTGCCGGGCCGGAATCCAAATCGGCCGTGCAAACCAGCAGGCTGCCTTTTAACACTTTGGCCTCAAAAATAACGGCCAGCTTTTCGTTGCGGTTCCAGTCATCAATAGCCCACACGATAGGTCGCAATTCCCCGGGCATGCGGTCCATGTCAATGGCGCGCGATTGTCCAACCACAGAGATCCATTGCCAATCGCAAAAATCCGAGGTGGGAAAACCGGACAAAGCCGCCGAATGCAAATCGCAGTACAAGCCAAGCATCCGGCTCCAAGATGGCCCCATCAGAGCATTCCAAAAAACCGGAACCCTGCCCAGAGGCGGACTCCACCAACTCAGCGTGGAAGGCTGGGGAAGAAGCAACACCTTGCATCCCAAAGCAAGTTGCTTGGCCGCATCCTCCCAAAACCGGGTCACCACCACTTCCGTTTTTGATCGCATGCCATTCGCTCCAGCGGGTGGATAAATCCAAAGATTCCATTGATTGGTCCGCGCCTGCCCTTCCAGCGCCTTTCCGGCATCGTCCACCGGCACCAAGGTGACCTGAAGCTGGTACTGCCCGGGGACAGGCAACGATGCCAGTTCCGCATGAACGGTTCCCAAAGGAATGCCTTTACCCAAGGGACAAGCCTGTTCCGTGAGCGGACCTGAAATACAGGGTCTGCCATTTTTATCGGCGATAAACCACTGCACCCGCACTCGGGCAAGGGGCGCCGCGCCAAAATTTGCCGCTTCCAAGCCGGCCACCAAGGTGTCTTGGGATGTGAAGATGCGGCGCTTCAACCGAGCAAGGGGAACCAAATCACTGCAAAAAGACCGGAAAATTTCCGGAGTCAGCCGCCCCTTGGGTTTCCAAAAGGGATCTAGGAGTCCGACCAGAGCCGTCCCCTGCCCGGTGTAGTCGTGGAGGTCCAACAATTGAAACCCTCCCAGGCCGGGCGTCCGTAGCGCCGCCTCGACTTCCTCCTTGTAACAAGCCAGTTGGAAGGACGCTGATGCGGCGGCGAAAGCATGGTTCATGGTCAATACACCGTGTGCACGGGCCGAATCGCGCATGATCTCGAAATTGCCGGGCTGCATAAACCCATGAAAATCACGAATCATGTCCAAGTTGGGGTAGGCACACCACTGGCCCACTTCATGGGAAATAACCGGCACGTCCAAACCTTGGATCGCACGCTCGTAGTCACCGCCAAACCATCCGCCCTCACCGCGCACATGCCATCCA
This sequence comes from Limisphaerales bacterium, assembly GCA_027451565.1. Lineage (GTDB taxonomy): Bacteria > Verrucomicrobiota > Verrucomicrobiia > Limisphaerales > UBA11358 > UBA11358. Next base: position 4,517 of record DAIDJC010000212.1, read on the forward strand.
CCCACCCTGCCAACATCCAAGTAATCTGCATCGTTCCTCACTGGTTCATGAGGGTCATCCACCAGGGACCAACCCGTGTCAGGAGTGTATAAATGGCGCGAATCCTCCTTTCTGAAATGGCGCACCCATTCAGGCAAAACCTGCTTCCACCTTCCTGAGGCCTCATTGCTGGCGGAAATGAGCATGAGGGAAGGATGATTTCCAAAATCCTGAAGGATGCGCTCTGTTTCTGAGTAAAGTTGAAGGGTGACCGCGCTGCCGGGAGCGAAGGCATTCCACATGCCGGGCTCGACTTGAAGGTAAAAGCCAACCTCGTCTGCGGCGGTGAAAGCCGCCTCGGGTGGACACCACGAATGAAAACGCATGTGGTTTAATCCGTAGTCTTTGCAGGTCTCAAACAATTTTCGCCACGACTCCACCTCGGTGGGAGGATAACCCGTGAGGGGAAAATCGCCTCCAAAATGGGTTCCCCTAAAAAATGCCGGATGGCCATTCAAGTAAAATTGCGTTCCAGAAGTCGTCAAACTCCGAAAGCCAAAGCGGACGGTCCGGGCATCCGTTCCCTCCCGGCTGGTCAGCGACAGAGTCCAAGTCTCCAGAGCGGGATGAAACTCATCCCACAGCCCTGCATGGGGATCTGGAGGGATAATGCATTGGGTTTCTGCGCCGTTTGCCTGCCAACTCACCTGAACGGCGTCTGAGGGCTGCCTGGATGAAGCTAAATTTCCGCGCACCACGGACAACCATCCGGATCCAGACTCTCCCGTGGCATTGCCAATGGTCACCTGCACCACGGCGGACCGATTGGTGACATCTGGAAAAACCCGAACCCGCTCAAGCCAAACCCTGGGCGTTGCCCTCAGCTCAATTTTGCCGACCACCCCATTCCATGAATCATCCAGCGAATCGGAAATACTATGGGAGATC
>DAIDJC010000213.1 GCA_027451565.1 Limisphaerales bacterium
AGAGCCTGGGGTTTTCAGACCGGCAGATCGCGCACTTAACCGGTTCCACCGAAGACGCGGTGCGGGCAGAGCGTCGGAAACTGGGTTTGGTGCCAAGCTATCGTCTGGTGGACACCTGTGCCGCAGAATTTGAGGCGTACACTCCCTACTATTACTCCACCTACGACCGCGGCGACGACGAGGTGAAGGGGAATAAAGCCCGCAAGGTGATGATTTTGGGTGGGGGACCCAACCGGATTGGCCAGGGCATTGAATTTGATTACTGCTGTGTTCATGCGGCTTTTGCGCTGAAGGAGGACGGCTTTGAAACCCTGATGGTCAATTCCAATCCTGAGACGGTTTCGACCGATTACGATACCAGCGACAAGCTGTTTTTTGAGCCGCTCACGCTGGAGGATGTTTTGCACATTTATGAGCGGGAAGGCTGCTGGGGGGCTATTGCGCAGTTTGGCGGGCAGACGCCCCTGAACCTGGCGCTGGGTTTGCAAAAAAACGGCGTGCGCATCATCGGCACATCACCACAAAGCATCGAGGTGGCGGAAGACCGAAAGCTGTTTTCAGCCATGCTGAACAAGCTTGGCATCCCCCAGCCGCCGAACGGGTTGGCGACCAACGCGGAAGAGGCATTGGTCATTTCCCGAAGGTTGAGTTACCCGGTGCTGGTGCGTCCCAGTTTTGTGCTGGGGGGCCGGGCCATGCAAATTGTTTACTCGGATGCGGAGCTGCAACATTACATGCGCTTTGCAGTGGAGGCCTCTCCAGAGCGACCCGTGCTGGTGGACAAATTCCTGGAGGATGCCACGGAAGTGGACGTGGATTGCATTGCGGACGTGGGCCATTTTTCCAATCCAGCGGAGGGGACCATCGTGATTGGAGGCATGCTTGAGCATATCGAGTACGCCGGGGTTCATTCTGGAGATGCAGCCATGGTTTTACCCCCCCACACCCTTTCTGAAAAAGTGATTGGCACCATCCGTGAATACACCCAGGCCATGGCCAGGGAACTAAAGGTGACGGGCTTGATGAACGTCCAGTATGCTGTCAAAGGAGACATGGTTTATGTGCTGGAGGTGAATCCACGGGCTTCACGGACCGTCCCTTTTGTCTCCAAAACGATAGGCCGACCCCTCGCCAAACTGGCGGCAAAGGTCATGGCGGGCAAAACACTCAAGGAACTGGGTTTCACCCAGGAAATCCGGCCCGCTTATTGGGCTGTCAAGGAATCCGTTTTCCCTTTCAGCCGGTTTCATGGCCAGGACATTCTTCTCTCACCTGAAATGCGCTCCACCGGGGAGGTGATGGGGTTGGATTCAGACCTGGGAGTGGCCTACGCAAAGTCGCAAATGGCGGCAAATTCGTCCCTGCCCCTTGCCGGCAAGGTGTTTATCAGCGTCAGTGACGGGCACAAGGCGGAGGTGGCCGCGGTGGCGGCATCTTTTGCGGAGCTGGGTTTTGAATTGGTGGCCACCAGCGGAACGGCAGCGGTTTTGGAAAAAGCCGGGTTGAAAGTCCAGCGCGTGCGCAAGCTCCTGGAGGGCCGCCCCAACATTGTGGACCTTCTCAAAAACAAGGAAATCCAGTTCGTCATCAACACCCCCAGTGGCGCTGCCCCGCGTGAAGACGAAGTCAGGATCAGGACCACTGCGGTTTACACCGGCACACCCATTGCAACCACTCTCAGTGGGGCGCGCGCGGCCGCCCTCGGGATTGCGGCGTTAAAAAAATCCGGGTACAGCGTCAAAACGCTCCAGGAATATCTCTAATATTGGGCGTTTCCAAACGAACGGTGCGGAACCTCAGGACAGTAATTCCTGAATCTCACCCCAATTCAATCCCGATGCCAGGGCTTCCTCATTCCCAAGCATGTCTTGGATGACGCCTCGTTTGCGGGTTTGGAGCGCCAGTATTTTTTCCTCGATGGTGTCCCGGGCGATCAGCTTGTAGCTGGTGACAATCCGGGTCTGGCCTATGCGATGCGCCCGGTCGGTTGCCTGGTCCTCCACGGCGGGGTTCCACCATGGATCAAAATGAATCACGGTGTCAGCGGCCGTCAGGTTTAATCCCACCCCGCCGGCCTTCAGGCTGATGAGAAAAACCGGAATGGAGGACTGGGTCTGGAAGCGGGTCACTTCTGCAGCGCGGTCTGCCGTGGATCCGTCCAGGTAACAAAAAGGAATTCCATCCTGGACCAGCCTTTCCCGAAGCAAACCCAGCATGGTGGTGAACTGGCTGAAGACCAGCAACCGATGGCCACCATCCATTACTTCCTCAAGCAACTCGCCAAACAACTCCATTTTGCCGGAGGAGTCTGAATCATCCGGGTTAAGCAGCCGCAAATCGCAACATATCTGGCGCAACCTCAACAGGGCGGTGAGGATGACCATGCGGCTGCGAGCCAACCCGGCTTCACCGGTGGCGGCCAGCACTTCATCCCGCGTGGCAACCAGCACCTGCTCATAAACCGCCCTCTGCCGGGCGCTCAATTCGCAATAGGCCACCTGGTCCAGCCGTTCCGGCAACTCCCTGGCCACTTCGCGCTTCAGCCGCCTCAGCATGAATGGACGCAACCGGCGCGCCAGGCGCGATCGAATGGCATCATCCCCGCCACGTGCAATGGGAACTTCGTACCGATCCTTGAAGTCCGCTGCGGTGCCGAGATAACCAGGCATGAGAAAATCAAAAATGGACCACAAATCCTGGACGGAATTCTCCAGAGGAGTACCGGTGAGAACCAGGCGGTTTCGTCCTGCGATGGCTTTGACCGCCTGCGCATTAAGGGTTTGCCGGTTTTTGATATGCTGGGCCTCATCCAGAATGAGGGTGTCAAATTCCAAGCCGCGGTATTTCTCCCCATCACGACGGATCAGGGCGTAACTGGTAATCACCAGGTCTGCCTTGGATACCTCGGCAAACAATCGGTGTCGCCCGGGACCATGCAAGGCAACCACTTTCAGCCCGGGAGTAAACCGCGCTGCTTCCGACATCCAGTTAAAAACCAGGCTGGTGGGACATACCACCAAATAAGGGCGATCTGCGGCGGGCTTCATGGCCTGCAAAAAGGCAAGGGTTTGGAGGGTTTTTCCAAGCCCCATTTCATCCGCCAATATCCCCGAGAACCCATTTTCACGCAGAAACTTCATCCATGCCACACCGTGCTTTTGGTAGGGCCGCAAAACCTCCTCGAGTTGCCCCAGCGGGGGGCAGGCGAGGTTTACCTGACCGGTTTGTCGGTCCACCATTTCGCGCCAGGTTGTCGGCGCCTGGATTTTCCAACCCGCATGCCGGCTCAGAGTGGCTTGCAGAAAACCCGCTTGCGCCTGGTTTATGCGATACTTTCCATCCTGCTGCTGCGGGGCACAATCTCGAAGCGTCTGCTGCCATTCCTCCAAGGCTTCCGAATCCACCACCGCCACCTGCCCATTTTTCAGGCGGACATGGCCGCGACCCGATAATAAAAGCCGCTGGATTTCTGCCGCGGAAAATGCCTCTCCCGTCCGTGTTTTGAAAACCACGCCAAGGTCAAACCATTGCATACCCGAAGTGGTGACCTGAAAAACGGGTTCCAAACGATCCAAATTGCGCAAGGTCCGGTTCTCCAACTGTTCATCCAACGTTACCGTCCACGTTTGCTGAAGCTTGGGCAGGTCCAAGGCAAGGAACTGTAACACGGCATTCTCACCCGTTATCTGTATTCGACCGCGCTCGTCAGGCGCTGAAAAACCGCGGCGCTGCAATCGGGCGAGAGCCTCCTTTTCAGCCTGAAAATCCCGCATGAAATACCTGTGCGGATCGGCTGGATCTGGAAAACAGGAATCCTCATCTTTTCCGGGAAGGCCGGCCGTCATAATCCGCAAATCATAGGCAAATTGGAGCAGCCCTGATAATTGGGTCAGTCCGCCCTTGAGGGAAAGGATGAAACGCGGGGGTTTGGGAGCCAGGGAAAAATCTTCAGGCTTGAAATTGGATTCCAAGCCTGCAGCGGCGAGCGCTGGCCAATCCCGGGATAAAAATAAGGGAACCTGCATCCGGAAAATGCGCACCGGGGCCTTGAAAGGATCCCCCGGGAGCGCGGGCAAGCCCAAAGGTTGCCACACCGGATCCTGCCAGCACCATTCACCGGCACGGCGCAAGACGGGAGGGTGTGGGAAGAAGCCCAGCACAATATCTCCAGAAGGTTCGAGCATGGCCTTAAGGGGCAAATGAAGCGGGTTGCTGGAAACAGTGACTGGACGATTTTTGCCGAGGCTTATCCGCGGATGATCAACCAGCCGGGGCAAAAGTGAGGCAAATTGAGCCGTTTCCAGTTGAAGCATGAAAGGGATTTCATCACCTGAAATGGACTCCAAATGATCCAGGACCCCTTCATCCGTAGGATCAAAGAAGTAACACCTGTCGAGAGGCAGTGCATTCAGCGGGCGGCGTCCACCCCCCAATTCTGCCTCCAAGAAAACCATGATTTTCCCCCTCTCCAAGCCGGAATCGAGATTGGGGGGCAAAATGATAAATAATTTCGCCGGGGCGCCATCGGGCTGCCGCCTGAGCCGGGACGTGCGGATGGCAGATTGCGGCCTTGTTGATTGAGCCGGGACGTCAGGATCAGTGGGGCGAATTTTGTTTGATTGCAACCAATGCAACCCTACGGCCACCACATGGTGACAAATTTTGCCCCACTCACGGGCCTCGCGACAGGTGCAGAGGTTTTCCATGCTGGCCCGGTTGTGAATGACCATGGAAGCCCTCAGGGTGGTTCCACCCGACTGCACCACCCCGTGCAGCAAGGGGGGATTCCATGCGGAACTCAACACATGACGCTGGGCAAGACAGGTCCTGGCCATTTTCATGGCGTCCCAACCCGCCGCCTGGCTGAATAATGATTCATCTAACTCCATGGACATGACCGTTCAATATGCCGTCATCGGGGCTGGGATTTCAAGCCGGGCAAATGGCAAAAATCAACCCGGCCAGGGTCTTTTGTTTTGGGTCTCATTTTGCGGTAAGGACCGACAGGCAAAGTTTGGGATTGGAATGGAATCGTTCACGGAGTGCGGGGAGGGATTCTTGTTGGAACTGCTCAGCCAGGAGGGTGAGCAGGGCGTTTCGAATGAGAGCCAGGTTGGCCAACAGGTTGGGATTGCGAGAGCGGGAACGGTCCTCCCCCATCAGGGCGTCGCGCCGCCAATGATTGCGGACTTCCACACCGCCCCAATGTCCCCGGATCAAAGTCAGCCATTGGCCCTTGGAATACTGCTCTGGAGAAGCGCTGGAGAGATAGTAGCGCGATTCGATGGTGGTCAGGTTGGAGCGCTTTTGAGTGCGCTGGCTCCGCACCACGATCAAGCTGCGGGCAAAGGGAAAGTCGGCAGTGAGAGGTTCGACGGCAAAGGCATGGACTTGCCGGAGTTCGACACGTCCATGGCCGATTTGGCTG
>DAIDJC010000214.1 GCA_027451565.1 Limisphaerales bacterium
AAAGGTAACCCACCCGTCACCCAGCCGTAACATTCTCTTCCGATCATCCAAATGCAATTATGAAAAAAATCCTCATCCTGACGGCGGGTTTTGATGATGACCACCATTCGACTGCCCGGAACCTGCGGGATGCTCTTGAGATCAAGGACCCATGCGCGCGGGTGGAAATTTTGGACCTTTTTTCCAATTCCAATGAGGCTTTCACCTCGCTCCTGCAAAGGACAAGGCAGAGCCTGAGCCAATACGCGCCCCTGCTTTGGAGCGGTTGGCGGTCGCGCCCTGATGAGAACTCCCTGCTGGAGCGCAAAGCTGCGGGATACAGCCAGTTGCAGACACGGCTTGAAAAAGCCTTACTGCTTGCCCAGCCGGATTGCGTGCTTTCCACCAGCCCCATTTATGGGCAACTGATTGACAAAATTTTCAAAAACCACCGGAAACGGCCCTTCCGGCTCGTGACCGTGGTCATGGAAATTTTGGCGGCAAACCCCGCCTGGAACCGGTCCAGCAGTGATTACTTTTTTGTGCCAAACGAATCCGTGGCAGAATCCCTGCATAAAAACGGCGTGTCTGTTTCCAGCATTGGCATCTCCGGGTTTCCGGTAAACCCTGTTTTTGCGGCCACGCGAAAGGATATGACTGCCCCCGGTAAAAATGACCTGCGGCGGATTTTGTACCTGGTTCATTCTGGAAAAAAGAAAACGGGAAAGGCTGTGGAGCGGCTGCTGGGCAATCCCCTGGCGCAGGTGACGGTGGTGGCAGGACGCGAACCACACCTGCGCGCCAAGCTTCTGGAACGTTTTGAGGGTCAAAAAAGTCGGGTGGAAATCCTGGGCTGGACGAATCAACTGGCAGAACTTTTGCGCAATCATCATTTGGTCATAGGAAAGGCGGGGCATGTTGTGCATGAGGCGGCGGCAGCCTGCTGTCCCATCATCGTCAACCATGCAGAGACCGCGCAGGAGGAGGCCAATGCCCAATGGGTGAGAAACTCCGCCATCGGAGAGGTGGTGGATAAGAACCGGGAAGCTGCGGAGATGGTGGAGCGGGCTTTTGATCATGATTCCGCGCGCTGGATGGATTGGCAGCGCAACCTTAAAAAGGCATCGCGTCCCGACGCAGCCTTGCAGGTGGCGGACTGGGTGCTGAAGGAGGCCGATCGCGAGAAGGCGATCATTCTTGATCAGGCGGCCAGGCCGGCCCTGGAGAGGGTGATGCGCGCCTCCCCACGCCAACCCGGTGCCCAGCCACAGATGCTCCTCTGTGATTTTCATATTCACTCCAACTATTCGGACGGCAGCATGAGCGTCCCTGAATTGATTGATTTCTATGGGGAACGGGGATTTGACTGCATCTGCATCACCGACCATCTGGCGGACCCGCGGCGGCTGCTTGGCAAGCTTTCCGAATTGACCAATCTGACGCTGGGCGCCAACCAGGTGGAAGAATACTTCAGGGTGATTGAACGGGAGCGGGAGCGGGCCTGGCGGCGTTACGAAATGCTGGTGATGACCGGCATTGAATTCAACAAGGACGGGCTGACCAGCAAAACCTCGGCGCACCTGCTGGGCATAGACCTGAAGAGCCCCATCAACCCGGCGCTGGACCTGCCGGAAACCATTGCCCGGATTCATGAGCAGGGCGGCCTGGCGGTGGCATCCCACCCGCACGTGATGAAAAGTGAGTGGGGAAAAAACACCCTGTACCTTTGGGAAAACCAGGAGCAATTCGCCCCGCTTCTGGACGCCTGGGAAATTGCAAACCGCGACAATATCTTCAACGACATCGGCCTCAAACGGCTGCCCTTCATAGCCAACAGCGACCTGCACAAACCGCGGCACATTTATTCTTGGAAAACCCTGATCCACTGCGAAAAGGATCCCGAGGTGATCAAACAATGCATTCGCCGAAATGAGCATGTGGCCATCACGCTTTACCGCGATTTTTCGTCGAGCCGCGCATTTCCCGAACCCCATGCCTTTACAGCGCCCGCAGCGGCCAGGAGACAATCAGGGTCCTCGCTTTTGATGGCCGCCGCCAATTGAGGGGCGATCCGCAAAAAAGTGCCGGGTCTCGGACAAACATCCGATCCGGCTCATTTTCTTGTGGAAAGAAAGCGCATTTTGCGTGAAATTGGGTCCATGGCAGAACCCGAGAACCAGACGGCGCCCCTTCCAAGCATGGAACAGATCCAGCAGGCTTGGAACCAGTTCACCCTGCGCATCGAAAAACTGGAAACCCTGAACACCGCACTGGAGCATGAAAACATCCACCTGCGCCGCCTGCTGGAACGCTCCGTGGAATACCGCCGTAAATCCCACACCGATTTGGTCAACCTCATCACCACCCTGGTAAGCAAGCTCCCCTTCAACGACCTGGGAGGGATTATCACCCGGCTGGTGGAACACAACAACCAGGTGGTGGAAATATCCGCCGCCCTGCTTGGCGGCAAGATAGAAGAGGCCCAACTCCAACCCGCGATCCTGAAGATGCTGGACAAAACCAAGCGGGACCTCGCGGCAGCCATCAAGCCCCTGGTCACGGACCTGATCCAAAGGGATACCCCCATGGAACGCTCCATGCTGGAATCCTTGATTGTCCAGCCGGAGGATTTCTTCAAGCCATCCGTGGTGCGTGGCAGCCGTTGCTTCGTCAAGGGCCATTTACCTCGCGAGCGGGTCATCCGGGAATTTGGCGAGCCAGCGCTGGTCTTCTTCAAGGACCTCACCACGGATTTGAAATACAATCCACGCCCAAAACCCGAGGAGATTGTCCTTGGGTTTGTGCCCGATTTCGAAACGGTTCTTCAACAAAATCCGGCAGCCATAGGCGAAAAGAAAGAGGCTCTGCTGGCCCTTTACCGAAAAATAAAGGAAAGCCGCGGCTCCTCGGAGTCCGCCCGGGCGCAAAAAACCATCTTTCTCAAATTATCCTTCATTCTGGAGATGTTGCATTACTACAACAACCAATCCACGGAATCGCCCGATGCCGTTTTTGCCCAGCGCCTGCCGCCGCTTATTGAGCAACTCGTCATCACCAGCGAAAGCGATTCATTGGACGAAAAAAACATCCAGAATGCTGAGGAATTGCTGGGGTATGTCCTGCATTCAGATTACAGGATGGCCATCATTAACAACCTCGGCAAGGCTGGCGGCCTGGCCAAAACCCTCCGGCTGGTTCTCACGCTGCGGTTGGAGAAGGCGCCCGAGCCCGATGAAGCCGCACAGGAGATGGTCAAGCACCTCATCCCCAGCGGCAAAGCGCCTGCGGCCGCAGACATCGCCCCTGTCCTCCGCCTTATCCACCCCAACCGGCTGCGCAAGGTCCTCGAAGCCATGCTGGCCACAGACCGCATCGCCAAACCGGAGGCCGGAGCACTGGCCAAAGCCGTGGCCCAAACCCTCCATTTGCCCGGCATGGAAGACCTTTTCAGGTCCACAGGCCCGCTCTCACCGGCAAAAGAACAGGAACTGGCTTGGAACAATATCAAGGACCTCATTGCCACCCGCGCCACTCCGCTGGACATCACCCAGGCCATCCGCAAACGCCTCCACGCGAAATTCGACAACGATGAACTCAAGGCAAGCTGGCTGGTTCTCACGGAATCCGATCCCCTGCTTTTAATCCGCATCTTTTGCCAGCTTCCTTACTTGCAGGACGGACAAACCGACCCCATCGCCCGCTCGATTTTGGAATCTTTTGTATCACGGCTGACCCATGAAAAATATGGGGAGGTGTATCAAAAAGTGGTGGGAGCTTTAAAGAACATCCACAAGGTGAAGGCGGATAGTCCTGCGCTGGTGAACTTCATTTCCCTGGTTCGCTGGGTGGATGCGGAGGCTGCCAACAGGATTTCGAATGATGTGGGGATGGTCCCGGCCGCAGCATGAAACCGGCACGCGTATTGGATTCACCTCCACGCCCATGAAAAGCGTCTGCAAAGCATTTTCAGGTTCAAGCCAGAAAGTGCTGCTGCACCCATTGCATCAACTCGTTTGCCGCCATCATGAGTTCGCCCCGGCGATCCGCCGCCTCCGGATCGGACAGGTCCACGGGACCTGCCATGGCCTCGCGGTAACTGTGGCTCAGTGGAGCGCCGCCCTGCGGATGCCCCTCGGCCGCGAGCAAGGCCCATGTCTTCCGGGCCAACCGCTTGGCGGATGCAATTTTTCTCAATGCCTCGGACGACGTGACCTCACCCTTGTCCAACTTTTTCAATAACCCGCATTCAAAGGTCCGGCATCGCCGTGGCCTGTCCTCATAAATGCGGCAATGGGTTCCATCAAAACATTGGCAAGGTTGGGCAAAAGCCCATTTGCCTGGCCGTTTTTCAAACAAGGGCATCTCCAATTTTCGCAAAGCCTGCGGGTCGTCGCCCCGACGCAACTCCACATCCGCAAAAAGCGTGCTGTCGCAGCATAAACCACAACGCACACACAACATTTCAACACCATTCATTCACTTCATCCTATCCATGCCTCTCATAAAATCGAACCCAATATGTCCAAACCCGCCCACACCGCCATGGGCGCAAAATTGAGCGGCATGGACGGGCTGCAGCAAAGCCGGTTCGATGCGCTATGACATTTTCATGCGATTTTAAAGCGGAATAAAGACTGTTACTTCTTGGTCATGAACCTTGTTCTGCGCATCCGGTTTGCCACTCATCCTGGGCAGTCGCTCTGGGTGGTGGACCCATCGCGGCGCCTGCCGACGCCGGTGCCCATGCATTTCCTGGATGAAAACACCTGGCAAACCAGCCTGACTCTGGATGCAGAAATCGCGTCCCAAACCCTCAGCTACCATTACCAACTGGTTCATCCTGATGGCTCACAAACATGGGACTGGGGACGCGACCGGCAAATTTGCCCCGCCCACTTCGATGCAGAAAACCTGATCCTGCTGGATTCGTGGAATGAACCGGGCAACGTTAAAAACGTCTTTTACACCGAAGTTTTCCGGCGCGCAGAGGGGCCCGTCCCCGGCATGCGTGTGAAGCCGCCCCGGGAAACCACCCACACCTTTCGTGTAAAAGCGCCCCTTCTTCAAAGCGGCCAGGTCCCCTGCCTGCTGGGCGAAGGTCCAGTATTGGGCGATTGGAACACAGTTTGCCCCATACTGCTGTTTCAACAACCGAATGACGATTATTTCTCCGCCAGCTTGAACCTTCAGCGGCAATCGTTCCCTTTTGAATACAAATACGGCATTTACGATCGGATTAAAAAGCGCTTTATAGGCTTTGAGGATGGCCCCAACCGCTCAATGCCCGCCCAATGCCAAGCCCAAACCCATTGCGTGGTCCAGGATGGATTCATGCGGGTTGCCCATCCCCATTGGAAAGGAGCCGGGGTGGCCATCCCTGTTTTCAGCCTTAGAAGCGATTCAGGGTTTGGTGTCGGGGAATTCAAGGACTTGAAACC
>DAIDJC010000215.1 GCA_027451565.1 Limisphaerales bacterium
AGGTCGTGGAGCGCAACGCCGAAGAAACCGCAGCCGTATAATTATTTTATGTTGCAAGTTCGATCCAGTCTGGATGTGGCGGACAACACCGGGGCCAAGGTTGCCTGGGCCATTGGTGTGCTAGGCCGCAATCAAACGTACGCCGGCATCGGCGACGTCATCAAAGTTCACATCAAGGAAGCCGCCCCGGACGGTTCCGTGAAAAAAGGCGAAGTTCATGATGCCGTCATCGTGCGCACGCGCCAGGCCATCCGCCGTGATGATGGGTCCTACCTCCGCTTTGACCGCAATGCCTGCGTCATCATTGACAAGGAATTAAATCCTAAGGGAACGCGCATCTTCGGTCCCATCGCCCGTGAATTGCGAGAGAAAAAATTCATGAAGATCATCTCTTTGGCTCCGGAAGTGATTTGAATATTATGACCAAACATCATGTCAAAAAAGGGGACGAGGTTGTGGTGCTGGCCGGACGCGAAAAGGGCAAGCAGGGCAGAATCATCGCCGTTTTCCCCAAGAAATCACGTGTGATTGTCGAGGGACTCCAGTTGATCAAACGGCACACCCGGAAAAATCAACAAAATCCACAGGGCGCCATCGTGGAGCGGGAGGGCACCATTCATATTTCAAACGTGCGGAAAAGCGCGCCAAAGGGAGCCTGATACCGGGCGCATGAGAAAAAGTAGACCACGGCAAATCCGTGGCAACAAAAAATGAAATCCAGACTTTACTTAAAATACAAGGATGAGGTGGTTCCTGCGTTGAAGCAGAAGCACAACTACAAGAATATCCACCAGGTCCCGAAATTCGTCAAAATTGTTGTGAACATGGGCATCAGCGCCTCGCTTGAAAAGGGCGCCATGGATGACGCCGCCAAGGATTTGACCCTGATCACCGGGCGAAAGCCGGCCATCAGCCGCTCGCGCAAGGCGATTGCCCAGTTCAAACTGCGGGAGAACCAGCCGATTGGCTGCCGGGTAACGCTTCGCAACGATGCCATGTTCGAGTTTTTTGATCGGCTGGTTTCCACCGCGCTGCCCCGAATCCGCGATTTCAGGGGATTGTCACCGCGCAAATTTGATGGACGCGGAAATTACACCTTTGGGGTCAGCGATCAGGCCATTTTTCCGGAGATTGAACTGGAAAAGGTCAAACGCACCCAGGGCATGGACATCACCATTGTCACTACAGCCGGCGACAACACGCATGCTCATGATTTGCTGAAGCTGATGGGTTTTCCATTTTCCGAAAAATAATAATTTTTATGGCCAAGAAAGCATGGTTGGAGCGCAACAAGCGCAAGTCGGACACGGTGAAAAAATATGCGGCCCTCCGCGCCGAGTTGAAGGCCAAGAAGGACTACGCCGGCCTGGCCAAGCTGCCGCGTGACGCCAGCCCAACCCGGGTGGTGAACCGCTGCAAAATGAGCGGGCGCCGCCGCGGTTACTGGCGCAAATTCGGGGTTTCCCGCCTTACGTTCCGCGAGGCTGCGTTGAATGGTTTGATACCCGGCGTGACCAAATCCAGTTGGTAAATTTTTATGAGCGATCCCATTTCTGACATGTTGACGCGCATCCGCAACGGCGGACGCGCACTGCTGCCCGCTGTGGAAATGCCGCACTCCCGGATCAAGGAAAGTGTGGCCAGAATCCTGAAAAGCGAGGGTTACGTGAACGACGTTGCCGTCGAGGGCGAAACCAGGAAAAAAATCAAGATCCGGCTGAAATACGAAGGCAAAAAAAGTGTGATTGAAGGCCTCCGGCGAATCAGCAAACCCGGTCTTCGCAAATACGTTGGAGCCACGGAAATTCCGCGTGTCCGCGGAGGGCTGGGTGTGGCCATCCTCTCCACGTCCGAGGGGCTTCTCACTGATTCCCAGGCCCGCCGCAAAAATCTGGGTGGAGAGCTTCTCTGCCATATCTGGTAAAATTTATGTCGCGCATTGGAAAACAACCGATAGCCATTCCGCCCAAAGTCAAGGTGGAGGTCAAAGGCCAAAACGTCCTGGTCGAGGGGCCCAAAGGCAAATTGAATCTGGAGTTGCCCCGGCAAACCGCCTTGAAGGTGGAAGGCCCCAACATCCTGGTCAGCCGTTCCGGCGACGGGGCGGAGGCCAAGGCCATGCATGGACTGAGCCGCGCCCTGGTCAACAACATGGTGAAGGGCGTCACGGATGGATTTGTCAAAAAGCTTGAAATCCAGGGCGTCGGTTTCAAAGCCGCAGTGGTTGGCAAACAGGTCAATCTCACCCTGGGTTATTCCCATCCCATTAATTACAACATCCCCGACCAGGTCAAAGTGACGGTTGAGGACAATACCAAACTGACCATCGAGGGTCCTGACAAAATGGTTGTGGGCCAGGTGGCTGCGGAAATACGCGGCTTCTATCCTCCGGAGCCTTATAAAGGCAAGGGAGTGCGCTACGTGGGCGAGCATGTCCAGCGCAAAGAAGGCAAGACAGTTCAATAAATTTAATTAACATCATCCAAAGACTGCCACGGCCTGATCCGTGGCAAACAAGTCATGAAAACGGAAAAAAAACTGAAATTGGCCCAATTGCGGCGCTGGCGGATTCGAAAGAAAGTAACCGGCACATCATCCAGGCCGCGCATGGCGGTTTGCTTTGCGAACGAGAACATTCATGTTCAATTCATTGATGATGAAGCGGGCGTAACGCTCGCCTCGGCATCCACGGTCAGCAAGACCGAGGCCCGCGATCTTTCCGCAAACGTGGAAGGGGCCAAAAAGCTGGGAGCCATTGCCGCTAAAAACGCGCTGGCAAAAGGAATTGAAAAAGTGGTGTTCGACCGCGGCGCCCGGCGTTACCACGGCAAGGTAAAGGCGCTGGCCGATTCCGCGCGTGAAGGCGGATTGAAATTTTAACCTGTAACCCAAAGAATATTGTGGCTGAATTTACTAGATCCGGACAAGGACAAGGCGCCAATGGCGGCGGAGGAGATCGCGGGCGCAGCGCCCGTGGTGGACGGCGTCGCTCACCCGGCGATGCGCCAGAGAACGCCTTTGAAAAGGGCGGTGGCGAGGATTTGTCGGAAAAAGTGGTTTTCATTAACCGCTCCTCCAAGGTGGTGAAGGGCGGGCGCCGTTTTAATTTCAGCGCCTTGGTGGTGGTGGGTGACCGACGCGGGCGCGTAGGTTATGCCTTGGGCAAGGCTGCCGAAGTGGCTGATGCCATCCGTCGTGGGGGTGAGCTGGCACGCAACCAGATGCTACCCGTGATGATCAAGGATAACACCATTCCCCACGAAGTGTATTGCACTTACGGCGGGGCAAAAATCCTGCTCAAGCCGGCTTCGCCTGGAACAGGAATTATTGCTGGCAAAACCGTGAGGGCAGTCTTGGAATCTGCGGGTGTCAAGGACATCCTTACAAAGTCACTGGGTTCCAAAAACGCGGCCAACGTGGTGAAAGCCACACTTCAAGCGCTGCTCAACCTGCGGACACGCGAGGTGATTTACGCCAGCCGCGGCAAGGAAATCAAAAAAGTCACCACGCCTGCGCCAGCCACCATTTGAAAGGAAAATCGAATATGCGACTTCATAATTTAAAACCCCGTCCTGGCGCCAAACACCGGACCAAACGCCTTGGACAGGGTGAATCCAGCGGCCACGGCAAAACGGCGGGACGCGGTGGCAAGGGCCAGACTGCGCGCTCAGGCAGTTCCATTCGCATTGGTTTTGAAGGCGGCCAGATGCCTCTGTATCGCCGTATTCCCAAGCGCGGTTTCAACAACACCCGCTTTGGCACCCGTTACCTGAGCGTCAACGTGGGGGATCTGAACCGTTTTGAAGACGGCGCGAGCGTGGACGAGGTGGCATTGAAGACAGTGGGCCTGGCCAACGGCCGGTCCGCAGGGATCAAAATCCTTGGCAATGGTGATTTGACCCGCAAACTCAAGGTCCTGGCACACGCTTTCAGCGCCTCTGCCAAGGCCAAAATTGAGGCCAAGGGCGGCACTATTGAAATCATCCAAAAATCCAAACAGGCGGAAAAGCAGTCCTCCTGATTTTAACAAAGCTTCATGCTGCGCAACTTTTACAACACCTTTGTAAACTGCTTCAAAATCCCGGAGCTGAGTTCCAGGATTTATTTTACACTGGGGCTCCTGGCTGTGGCGCAGCTTTTAGGTTTTGTGCGTCTGCCGGGGATTGATGGAAACGTTTTGGCGGCCAATTTTGCAAAGGCCCAAAGCAGCGGCGGCATACTTGGCCTCTATAATACCTTCGCCGGCGGGGCTTCAGATCGGTGCGCGGTGTCTGCCTTGAGCATCATGCCGTACATCAGCGCCACCATCATCATCCAATTGCTGACGGCGGTATGGCCGCGTTTAAGCAAACTGGTGCGGGAACCGGACGGACGCACCAAAGTGGTCCAATATGGTCGCTACCTGACTCTCGTTCTTTGCGTGGGACAGGGCATTTATTTTGCCAATGGATGGTTGCATCCACAGAGCATGGCTCCGCTGGTTTTGGTTCAAAACCATACATGGTTCGTGGTCCAATCGGTCATCTTAATGACGGCTGGAACCATGCTCCTGGTCTGGTTGGGTGAACAAATCACCGAGCGCGGCATTGGAAACGGTGTTTCGCTCATCATTGCTGCAAACATTCTGGCCCGGCTTCCCAACGCAGCCAGGGGTCTTCAGGGCATGTTCGGCGGCGAGAACCCCACCCATTCTCTCATTGGCACCGGTCTTTTGCTGGTGATACTGCTGATAGCCGTCATTGCCGGGGTCATCGCCATCACCCAGGCTCAAAGAAAGATTCCCGTCCAGTATGCCAGCCGGATGGTGGGACAGAAAATGTACCAGGGCAGCACCAACTATATGCCCCTAAAGGTCAATTATGCCGGGGTCATGCCAATCATTTTTGCTTCATCCATTTTGATGTTTCCCAGCCTCGCCCTTCAAAAACTGGCGGACATTGTTCATGTGCCATTTTTGCAGGACCAATTCCGCGGCCTGGCCATGGATCTTGCCTACGGCTCATGGCTGTACCTTTTGGTTTATGCATTGATGATTCTTTTCTTTTCCTATTTCTGGGTGGCAACCCAGTTTAACGAGATACAGATTGCCGATGATTTGAAAAAAAACGGTGGTTACATTCCGGGTGTGCGCCCGGGGCAGGGAACCAGTGATTATTTGCATCGTGCCATGAGCCGCATCACACTGGCGGGTGCGCTTGCCCTCACCATCATTGCCACCATCCCCATCATTCTTTACAAACAGTTGAGCATTGACCAGAACGTGGCCCAGTTTTTCGGTGGAACCAGCATTCTCATCGCCGTGGGTGTTTTGTTGGATACCATGCGCCAGGTGGAATCACACCTGATGATGCGTCATTACGACGGATTCCTGAAAAAAGGAAAGATTCGGGGCCGTTTCTAGCTGATGGCCTCTG
>DAIDJC010000216.1 GCA_027451565.1 Limisphaerales bacterium
AAATTGACTTGAGGGACACTACACTAGTGAAATCGCGAAGGTTTTCGCCGGTTTCCAGAAGTATTTATATAGCCATAAAAGGGTCACGCTATAGTCTGGACCGAAATGGGCTTGGATGGTCGGAATAGAGTATCCGTGTCAGCAACCCCGTCTGGTGAGGCAGTCTGGCTGTGATAGACTGCTGGGATTTCAGGGGATTTTGAGGTGAGCGGCTTTCCAATCGGCGGCACGTCTCCACGATGGAGACAAGAACCTTTCGCGTTGGGCCGGGCTTAATCTTTTCCGGACGATTTGAGTCTGCATCCCGCCAGAACGCCATGCCTGGCCGCCCACGGCCTGGAACGGGTTCACGAATTCGCAGGCTGGCATCCCGATAACGTAAAAGAATTGGTTCAAAATGAAAAAACCACCGGAGACCCACGAAGGTCAGTTTCAATTATGCGAGTGGCTGTCTTGTCTCAAATTAAGCCAGCTTTCCCTGCTGAAGTAACGTGGTATTTGAAATGCCGGGGATAATCCAAATCGCCGGGCTTGAAAATCCCCCGAATGGAAGCAGTCCCCTATTAAAGGATTGCATGCGCAAGCTGAATCCGCAGGTGAGAACAATGGAAAGCCATTTTCAGCCTTATTTTGTGGTGTAAGAGGTTTGAATGGCATGATTTCCGCTCGATTTGGGCCAGATGAGACGTTATTGGAACAAGTCGAGCCGTGCCCAAAGCGCTTTTGCTTCATGTTTGTTGGGTATGCTGGGCTTTTCAAGGGTTGCCCTCGGCAACGGGATTTACGGAAACGGCGTTGGAGCGGAGTCCATGGCCATGGCCGGGGCTGAGGTGGCATGGTCCAAGGATCCACTGACTGCCATGACCGCCAATCCTGCGGGGCTGGGGTTCTTGGACAAACCCGAAGCCGTTTTGGGCGCTGAGGGCGACGCCCTCTCCGGGACGTTTTCCAAAACCGGATCCGGCGGCCCTCTCACAGACCGGTTTATGGCGGCGCCTGAAGGGGCCATTGGCTATCCGCTTAAAGGAATTCCATTAAAACTGGGATTATCGGTGGCGCCTGAATCCGGGTTGGTGGCAGACTGGCATTATCAGGATCCATCTGGTGGTTTGGGGGGAATTCAATATGGAAACCAGGAGGATAAATCATCCATCATTTTGATAAGAACCGCCTTGGGGGCGGCATGGACCATCACTCCCAAACTCTCCATCGGGGCCAGTATTGGATTGCTTTACAATGAAAATGACATGGTCACGCCCTATGTTTTTCAAAATCTCCAGCCTGCCAGCGTGAATGGCGCCAAAACTCTTTTAAACCTTCATACCACGGGGTTCGGCGGAGATGGCACGGTGGGAATGATTTACAAGGCCACACCTGATTTGCAATTCGGAGCCTTTTATCAAAGCCCGTCAGTCATCAATTCCTCGGGCGACGCCACAGGTGATCCTTACGCGCAATTTCCCCCCACACCCCCGGGGCCGCTCGCATTTCATTATAACGCAGAGGTGAAAAACCAGTTTCCCCAAAATGCCAGCCTGGGTCTTTCCTGGCAGTGCCTCTCGCGGCTTCGCCTGGCTGTTCAGTTGGACTGGATTGACTGGGCGGACTCTTTCAACACACTGCATGCGAGCTTCAGCAGCGGGGACAACCCATCTGTCAATAAGGTCCTGGGGTCCTCCTTCAGGGACAGCATTCCGTTGAACTGGTCCAGCTCGCTGGTATATCGCGCAGGGATGGAATTTGCCGTTACGGACCATTTCAAGTTGATGATGGGTTATGCCTATGGCAAAAGCCCGGTGCCGGATTCCACCCTCTCGCCGATGACGGCGGCCATTTCTGAAAACACCCTTTGCGCCGGGATGGGCTATTCACGGGGCGCCTACTTCGTGGACCTGGCCTATCAATATGACCTGCCTGCCAGCCAGACCGTGGGACAAAGCGGGCTTCTCTCCGGGGAATACTCCAACAGCTCCGTGCAAATCTCCGCCCAAGCGCTGGCCCTGTCGTTGGGCATGACATTTTGACCATGGCCAGGATTGACGCCAATACTTTGTCCCAAACCCCGCCAAAGGGCGCCATCCGCGCCAATAGGCTGGAGCAAATCGGATGCTGGCTGGACCGCACCATTCCACCCGAACTCACAGCCACTGCTGAAAGCCACCGTCGAGCCAGGCTCATCACCCGGTTTGGAATCATGGGCGGGATTTTCGGCCTGGTTTACGCCATTTTTTACTACCTGATAGGCCACGTTTGGGGTGCCTTGATTGTCCTTGTTTGCAGTGCCGCCGTGGTGCTTACACCTGTGGTGATGCGAATCACAAAGTCCGTCTCGCTGGCGGGACATTTTTTTTCGTTGATTCTCACCCTTGGATTTCTGGCGTTGTGCTTTGTGGAGGGCGGCGTGCGTGGTCATTCCATTGCCTGGCTGGCCAGTATTCCGCTCTGCACCCTTCTCATACTGGGAAAGAGGGAATCGTTTTGGTGGTCTGCCGCCTCCATGGGGGCTTGCGGCCTGATAGTGGGTTTTGATTTATGCGGCAAAACCCTGCCCTGCACCTACGATCCCAAGTGGAATTCGCTGGTCAACGCCGCCGGTTACCTGGGCCTCATTCTTTTCCTGTTTATTTTGGGTTTGATATTTGAATTTGGACGCGCGCAGGCGGCAGAACGGATGCAAAAAGCGCTTGGCGACCTGGCTGCCTCGAACGAACGGCTGGTTCATATGAACCTTGAAAAGGATGAATTCATGGGAATTGCAGCCCATGACCTCAAAAACCCGCTCACCGCCATCCTCGGCAACGCGGAATTGATGCGCATGAACAGCAACCCCCAGTTGATCGCCCGCTGCAATGACACCATCATCCTGGCAGCCAGCCGCATGCGCGACCTGATTGTGACACTTCTGGATTCCAACGCCATTGAACAGGGCAAATACGTCTCAAAAATTGAAAAAATTGACCTCAACGAAGTGGTGGCCCAATGCGTGGAAAGCAATCGCGCTGCGGCGGATCGCAAGCAGATATTGATGCGCGTGGGCATTTCAGAAAGCCCATGCGTTCTGGCCGACCGCGCCGCAACAATGCAGGTGATGGACAACCTGATTTCAAACGCGCTAAAATTCTCACCTCCACAAACCACCGTTCACATTCACACGCTGCCCGAGACCAGTCATGTGCTGGCATCGGTCAGGGATGAAGGGCCTGGCATCAATGATGAGGATCAAAAGAAATTGTTTGGAAAATTCTGCCGGCTCACAGCGCGTCCGACCGGGGGTGAATCCTCCAATGGCCTGGGCTTGTCCATTGTCAAAAAACTAGTGGAGGCCATGCAGGGCACAATCACCTGCCAAAGCACGGCGGGCATGGGCGCCACATTTCTGGTGCGCCTACCCATCGCGGTGTCTCATGATTCAGGGCCCCCAACCGGTGAAAACCTGGCCAAGGAAACCCGCCCGGATAGATCACCAGGCCCAGCCAAAAGCAGCCAGAAAGAAGACTCCCGAGCGATCTTGCGCGATCATTGATTCCCCGGTCATCCGGCTGCGTTTCAATTTTTTATTGAAAAAAACTCGCGAAGGTAAATACGGCCTTGGAGACTGTCTGATAATTCGGAAGGATTCTGTTTTCGTGCCCAAGCCGGTCTGGCCAGGAGCGACCAGGGAGCATACACCCGCGGGTCTGCGCCGGCAGCTCCGCATTGCCCAAGGCCAAAATCCCCAGTCGCAGCACCCTTCCCAATTTTCAACCAGGCTCTTAAACAGCAATTGGCAGCTTTGCAGGGAAAGAGCGGATCATGAACTCGCGCTGGTGTAATGGCGGAGCGAAAATTTCCAGAACCGACTGGATATAAAAAACCAGAGGCCGGCCAAGACCAGCAAGAGCACCCAGGCTTCCGGGGAAACCCATTTCTCGGCAAGAATCCGCACCGGCACATTGGATACCAGCAACACCGGCAGGGCAAAGGTGAAGAAAGCCTTGAACAACCCCCTGAAAGCTTCATCGGGCATTCGGGCAATGTTGAAAAGATTGTAATAGCCCCAAACGATGCCCTGTGCGCGAACAGTCCAGAAACTGATGGAGGCCAGGATAAACATGAGCGAATAATGGATGGCCACACCCACCAGGCACAGGATTCCAAAGCCGCAACATTCCGCCAGGCTGGGATGGAGGGCCAGTTTACGGGCGGCATAAGCCATGACACAACCCGCCAGGAGCGCATTGACAAATGCGCCAAGGTCCACCACCCGCGTGGAAACGATGAACCGCGTGTTCACCGGCAGCGCCAATAAGAAATCCATTTTACCGGTCCGCACCAATTCAGAGAGGTTGGTGCAATTGGTCAGGAAAAGGGCTTGATACAGTTGCTGGATGAAATTGCTGGCGCCGACCAGCAACACCATTTGCCATTGTGTCCATGTGCCAACAGAGGTCGTTTGGGCAAAAACCACGCCTACGAAGCATAACTGGAGGGCAAACCATAGCGCTTCGACAATGATCCACAGGATGAAATTACCCTTGAAGGACATCTCCCGGGCCACTGAATTTCTCCACAGCGCGCTGTAAATCCGCCAATAACGGGTGAGTTGCATGATGGTCATCCGCCAAAGGCGGAATATTTTTTTATACCCCGGCTCCACATCCAACGGGCGCCCAGATAACCCAATGTCACCCAGCCTGCCTGAAGGGCCAAGCCCATCCACATGGCCTGGCCGGTCACCTTGCCCATGTAAACGCCCACGGGAAAATAGAGGAGATAGGGAAAAGGGGTGAACATCAAGCCATGCAGAAGCGGCTTGGGCAGCAAGGCCAGCGGAAACAAGTGGCCGCTCGCCAGGTATTCAAAAGCGAAGAGGATGAAAATGAAGGTGGAAATCTCCAGGAGCCAGAATGCCAGCATGGCCATGGAATAAGACATGAAAAACTGCAATAGCGCCGTGAGCAGCACGCTGGCAAGAAACACAAAAAAAGACGGATACCCGGCGGGCGCCGCGCAATAGCCATGAAAACAAGCCAGAAAAACACCGAGCGGAAAAACCGCCACCATCATGAAGGCCATCCTTCCCGAGAAAAACAGGCCCAGGCGATACCATAAATAATCAATGGGCTTGAGCAAAAACTGGCTGATATTGCCCTCCCGGATATCCGCCGCAATTTGCCAGTCATCCTCATTCACCGCGGTCAACACATCCACAACCGCAACCAGCATGTAATAAAAAATCATTTCAGCCTCGGTGAACCCATTGTCCGGGGCATGGCCTGCCGCATTTCCATAAATTGTCCTCCAAAGCGAGACCATGGCAAAAAGAGGAATGAAACTGAACAAGGTCCGCGTCAGGTAATTGAAGCGGTAGGTCAGGTTGCTCTGCAATCCAATCCCAACAACGTGCCAGTATTTTTTCATCTAATAATCATGAA
>DAIDJC010000217.1 GCA_027451565.1 Limisphaerales bacterium
TATAATCCATTTAATTTAAGGAGATTGGTTAAAGCTGAATCATTGATGGGCAATGGCCCTTTCTTTTTAAGTTTTCGGCTCAATCTGTACACGAAGGATGAAACCGGCCTGCGATCTGCCTTCTTTGAAAAACAAAGTGAATAGGCATCCCAAACGCCGCGCCAGCGGGTAAAAGCCCTGTTTGGTTGATAATTTTGGATTGAGGTTAAAAACGAGGTCAAAACAAGATGAAATGGAAAATAGGGAAACGGAACATTATTCCAGGCGTAAAGGACTTTGTTTCGGGCGCCATAAAAATCCATCCGTGAAAAACTCCTTCGGGGAGATTCGAAATGGTGAATGGGGTCTGATCTTCCACATCTTACAATATGCCCGGAATTCAACATCCTTATGCACAGGTCCTCCTCTTCGCATTGGTGGATGAGAAATTCCCTATACCCACCCAATGATTGGAAAATGTCTTTTCTTATGGCATGTGATGTGCCTATGAAGGAATAGGCGGCATAAATTATTTCTTTGCTTGGGGACAGATCATTTATTTTAGGGCTTTTGTTTATGTCTATATAAGGAATGGCGACAGCCCCCACGATCGGGTTGTCAAAATCTTTCAGGGTTTGTTCCACTATGAGCGGACTTGAAAAAACGGCATCATCGTCCATCGAAAACACGATATCGCCTGTGGCAATCCTGGCGCCAAAATTTCTTTGGGAAATATACCCTTTGGAATTTTCGGACACATGCAGCTTAACATCTGGAAATTCCTGACGAACCATGTTTGCCGAGTTGTCAGTTGATCCATCGTCAACAACCAAAACTTCAGGGCGGGCCGATTGGCAGAGCGCAGATTTTATTGCGTTTCTCAGGTCGTCGCACCGGTTTTTCGTGGTGATCAAAACAGTGGCCTTTGTCATGATTGAATTCAAAGAAGAAATTAATGGGCGCTTTTGGCTGTTTTTCTGTGGAACAGCCAGTGCATTAAAAATATTTGCCCGACAAATTGCGCAATTCCGGCTGCGGCATAAGCCTCCACGCTTCCCAACCCCTTGTAGGGATGAATCAAAACAAGGCTGCCCGCCACCAGCATGGCGGCCCAAATTCCATTGGATGTCAGGTCTATCCAGGCGCGGCCCGCCGATTGCATGGTGCGCGAGTACAGGTTGTTGATGGAAACCACGATCCCACAGAGCATGGTGACGACGAAAATTAAAATGCCGTTGCGGGTTTGGAATCCATGTCCATAGAGGCCCATGATGATTGGAGAGAGGATGGCCAAAGGCAGGGCTATGGAAGCGGCCACCACGCCATTCAAAAGGAGGTTGCGCCGAAGCAGTTTCATGAAGGCATCACGTTGGCCTGAGGCATAAAGGTTGGCAAAAATGGGAACCAGCACGCCTCCGATTGTCCACGGGAGGAAATTGACCAGGTTCATCCATTGGTTGGCGGCGCTGACGAGGGCGGATTCGCCGTATCCCCCGGGTTGATTGACCAACAGGGTGCGGGAAAACCAACCCGCCGGGGTGGCCAGCATGGTGGACAAAAAAGCGGGAAGAGTGAAGCGCCACAACATGGCCCATTCATCCGGATGAACGCCCAGGGAGATCGGCACGCGCGCTTTGGCTGCCTGTTTCAGCAGGGCAATATGGCCCACGATGCAGCCCAGAACCATTTGCAGCACCAGCGACCAGACGGCGCCAGCCAAGCCGTCCCAAAGCGCGCCCAAGACAAGCAGCGGCACGGAGATGAGACTGCTGATGAGGTTGACAAGGCAGACATCCTTGAATGCCTCAAAACCAGAAAGGGCGCCCTGATAAGCCCCCTGAAGGGAACCAAAGATCACGATGGCTGCGCCAATCCTGAGTTCCGGGGCAAGTTCCGGGTCGGCGAGGGTGTGGGTGGCCAGCCAATCACTGAAAACGAGCAGGCCCAAGCTGGCTAGGACGCCCCCCAACAATGCCGCAGCCAGGGAAAAACCAATGACACGTCCGCAGCGTTCGGGCTGGATTTCCCGGAATTCAGCCACGTACTTTGTGGCCGTGATGCCGATGCCGAACCCCGCAAAAACGGCAAAAAGTCCGACCGTGCTTTGAATGGTGCCCAATTCCCCGAATGAAACCTTGCCTAGAATGCGGGCAGCAAGGATGGACCCAACCAAGCCGAGCAACCGTGCTATCACATTGCCCGAGACCATCCAAAAGGCGCCTTTTGCAACACGATGCCCAATAGGCGAAGAGCGGATGCGAAGCCAAAGGCGGCGAACCGGACTTGGAGAATACGATACAAGCCAGCGTGCGGCGCGTTGCATTATGCAAATATAGGCCAGTTGGGTGGCAAATTGTAAACCAAAATTAAAACTTTAAAGCCTGTTTGAAAATTCGGAAGGATCCTGTTTTCGTGCCCAAACCAGTCTGGCCAGACCCGACGATAGAGCATAACCCACGCGGGTCTGCGACCGGGGAGCAATAACGCCGGACCGGCTTGGGCACGAAAAACTTCCGGGCGGCGGCGCTTTTGCCCTCGGCCCTTTTTAACGCCGTCGTTACAGCCCGCCACGGGGATGCGCCGGCGGCTCCGCCCCGCCCAAAGCCAAAATCCGGGAAAGGGGCGTCTGCGCAGGGCCATAAATGTCCCGTAATTTGCCCTCCACTTTCTGATGTCTTTTCATTTTGATTCCTGCCTTGAACCATTCCAGCCACGGCAACCTGGCTTTTGGCACAACGAATCTTTTTCCCGGTTTTCATCCTCCTGCCAGGGCAACCACAATACTTTCACCATTCGGCTGCCAACCCACACGCATTTTCGTTGTTAAATTTTTCTGGAATTACCATTTGAATTGGGGCACCCTGCGGTTTCGATTTATGGATTTAAAACTTCCCAAGCTGGGTGAGGGAGCCGATTCCGGCATTGTGGTCAACATCATGGTCAAAGAGGGCGACAGTGTTGCCAAGGACCAGACCGTATTGGAGCTCGAAAACGAGAAGGCGGTGGCTTCCATTCCCTCCACTGCCGCCGGTGTGGTGACCCGCATTCATATCAAGGCCGGGGATCGCATTGCCGTGGGCCAGCGCATTTTGACTTTGGAAACCGCTGGGGGCCAGGCCTCTGCGCCAGCGCCGTCCGCCCCGGCCAAATCCGCCGCCAAGGCCCACACTCCAATGGCACCCGCCAAGCCCGCTGCGCCCGTCATTCAGGATGATCCGCAGAATGCGCAAGAAACAACCGATGATCTTGCCCCTGAGGAGGCGGTTGACAACGCCAATGTGGCCGCTTCGCCATCCATTCGCAAAATGGCCAATGAACTGGGTATCAACCTGGGGCGCATTCGCGGCAGCGCATCGGGCGGACGCATCGTGATTGAGGATGTGCGGGCTTACATCCAGCGCCTTATGAGGCAGGCGGCGCGCCCGGCGGCTGCTGCTGCCCCATCGGCCCCAGCCCGTCCGGTGGCTGAATCCATTGATTTTTCCCAATGGGGTCCCATTTTGAAAAAGCCCCTTTCGCCCTTGCGCAAGGTGATTTCCCGCCGGATGTCAGAAAGCTGGCAATCCGTGGTCCGTGTGACTCAATTCGATGACATGGATTTCTCCCGTGTCAACGAGTTGCGGCAGAAATGCGCTCCAGACTACCAGAAGAAAGGGGTCAAACTCACCGTCACGCCTTTCGTGCTAAAGGCGGTGGCGGCCACGTTGAAACAGCACCCCATTTTTAACTCCAGCTTGGATGAGGCCGCAGGCGAGATCATTCTCAAGGAATACATCCACCTGGGCATAGCCGTGGACACGGAGCAGGGACTGCTGGTTCCGGTTATTCGGGACGTGGATAAGAAATCCATGCTGGTCCTGGCAGGCGAGCTTGAGGCTTTGGCGGCCAGGGCGCGTGATCGCAAGGTCACCGCCGAGGAAATGAAGGGGGGAACCTTCACCATTTCCAACCAGGGCGCGATTGGCGGGGCGCATTTCACACCGGTGGTCAACCTGCCGGAGGTTGCCATTTTGGGACTTGGACGCGGAGCCATGAAGCCCGTGGTTCGTGAAGGCCGCATCGAGGCCCGTTTGATGACGCCCATGGCGCTCAGCTACGATCATCGGGCCATTGATGGGGGCAGCGCAGCCCGGTTCACCGTGGACTTGGTCAAGGCCTTTGAGCAATTCAACGAGGAGATGGTAAAACTTTGATGGCCTCGGGACGGGGCGGCATGCCTCCCCTCCGGAACTGATTTTTGAATTATGGATTCTATTAAAACTGAAGTGGTGGTGGTGGGAGCCGGGCCTGGCGGTTACGCGGCGGCATTTTACGCGGCAGACCTTGGCAAGCGCGTGGTCCTCATAGAAAAAGACAAGCGCCTGGGGGGTGTCTGTCTGAACCGCGGGTGCATCCCCTCCAAATCACTTTTGTATGCAACCCACCAAATCCTCAATGCCCGCGAGTCTGCCCATCGGGGCATCACCTTCGGCGAGCCCACACTGGACTTGGACAAGCTCAGGCTTTGGAAGGAAGGCATTCTCGCCAAATTAAGTGGCGGGGTGGCTTCCCTGGCCAAAATGCGCGGCGTGGAGGTCATTGCCGGGCGCGGTTATTTTGAAAGCTCCAATAAACTGCGCGTGGAAACCGATTCCGGCCAGCAGTTCATCGAGTTTGAGCAGGCCATCCTCGCGGTTGGATCGCTTCCGGCCCTGCCCAAGGCCTTTGATCTGGGCAATCCCCGCATCATGACTTCCACCGAGGCGCTGGAAATTCCCGATGTTCCGGAGAATCTTCTCGTGGTGGGCGGCGGTTATATTGGCATGGAAATGGGCACCGTTTATGCCGCCCTGGGAAGCAAAATCACGCTTGTCGAGGCCATGGACTCCATCCTCGCCGGGGCAGACCCCGACCTGACGCGCCCGGTCATGGCGCACGCCAAAAAAATGTTCAAGGAAATCCGGCTCTCGGCCAAGGTTTCCAAAATGAGCACGGCAGGCAAGCAAATCAAAGTGGAGTCCGAATACCAGGGCCAGAAACTGGCCGAGCTTTATGACCGGGTACTGGTATCGGTGGGCCGCGTGGCCAACAGCAGGGATTTGGGATTGGAAAATACCAAGGTGGAACTGGATGAACGGGGCTTTGCCAAGGTCAATAACCGTCAGCAAACCGCAGACCCCTCCATCTACGCCATCGGCGATATCGCAGGCGGCATTTTGCTGGCTCACAAGGCCCATAAGGAGGCGCGGATCGCAGTGGAAAACATTCTAAACACCCAAAGCACCTTTAATAGCGTCATTCCCGCAGTCGTCTTCACGGACCCGGAACTGGCTTGGTGCGGTTTGACGGAAATGGAAGCCAAGGAAAGGCAGATTCCCCATCAGATTTCAAAATTCCCATGGTCCGCCTCCGGTCGGGC
>DAIDJC010000218.1 GCA_027451565.1 Limisphaerales bacterium
GATGCCCGGGCGGACGTAGCCGATACTCTCGAAATGCCCGCAGGGGGGGACGACTCGGCTGCAAACGGCCCGGTGACGGTCACCAATGGAGCAATTTTGAGCGGGGATGGCAAGGTGGGAGGGGTCGTGACTGTGGAAGCGGGAGGAACCCTCATGCCGGGGCCTGGATTCTCGCCTTTACAATTCACCGGCTCATTGAATTTGAATGCGGGATCCACGCTGTTGGAATATTTGAGCACTGGACTGCAAACCAACACAACCGTGCAGGTCTCCGGTAATTTGAGCGGCACAGGAAGCTTAGTGGTTTCCAACTTGGACGCAGGATCGCCATCGGCCGGAATGGTCTTTCAAATATTCAGGTCCGGAAGCCTCTCCGGCCAGTTTTCCAGCGTGACACTTCCCAAACTCCCTTCCGGCTTGTACTGGGACACCAACCAGTTGACAACCCAGGGATTGATCCGTGTTTCATCCATGCCCACCCCCCGCTGGGCTGACATTCAACAACTCGATCATTCGATCATTTTTTATGCCACCAACGGACTGCCTGGATCGTCTTTTGTGGTGATGACATCCACGAACATCCAGCTTCCACTCACTGACTGGGTGCCTTTGGAGACAAATTCATTTGATGCCTCGGGCCGCTTTATCATTACCAATACCACGTCCGGGCAAATACCCCGCGAATTTTACCGAATCGTCCTTCCTTGAAATCTCTCTTGAAACAATTATGAAAAATGAAAAATGGCCAGGCTTGGCTTTAGGCCTCTGGCTGGGTTGCGCATGGGTAATGTCCGCAGACAACATCCTGGACCACTGGAATTTCGCCTTTGCCCCCGCCAACCCGCCCTCATCTGGCATGGTAACGGTGGAAACCACCAATGAATACGAATCCGGCCAGGCTTGGGGCTTTGATCCGCGTTTCCCCACTCATTCCCTGCCAGGGGGCGGGGTGACGGCGGACCAGCCATTTTATTTCAGCGCGATGTTGCCGGAAGGTAATTACCGGGTGACGGTGGGCCTGGGGTCCGCTGAAGAAGCTTCCACGAACACCATCAAGGCTGAGGCGCGCCGATTGATGCTGGAAAACCTGGTCACCCAGCCAGGTCAGGTGAAGCATATTTCTTTTGAGGTCAACATTCGCACACCAGAGTACCCGGGAGGTCACGTCCATCTTAAAACCAGGGAACTCACGAGCGAACAAGTGACTTGGGATCGCGCTCTTACCCTGGAGTTTAATGGCAGTCATCCTGTAATCCAAACCTTGGAAATCGCCCCAGCCCGCCATGTCACCACGATATATCTGGCCGGGGATTCCACCGTTTGCGACCAACCACTGGAGCCTTGGAATAGCTGGGGACAGATGCTTCCACGCTTTTTCAACGACCAAGTGGCGGTGGCTAATTATGCCGAGAGCGGAGAATCCCTTCGGAGCTCCCTGGCATCGCACCGGTTTGACAAGATTTTCAGCCGAATTCAGCCCGGCGATTATTTGTTTGTGCAATTTGGGCACAATGACATGAAGGACAAGGCGCCGGATGCGCTGGAACGCTATTCCACCAATTTGAAAAAAGTGGTGGAGGCAGCCCGGGCTCATGGCGCCATCCCGGTCCTGGTCACCTCGATGGAACGCAAGGCAGGCGTGCAGCGCCCCACCCTGGCGGGATACCCGGACGCAGTCCGCAGCGTGTCCAGGGAATGTGGAACAGCGCTGATTGACCTCAACCGGTCCAGTGTGGAATTGTATCGGGCACTGGGTCCGGATTTGGGCCGGGCCTTTCAAGACGGAACGCATCACAATAACTATGGCAGTTATGAACTGGCCCAATGCGTGGTCACCGGCATCCGCAAAAATGTGCCCGCCCTTGCGGCGTTTTTAGACCCCACGCTTCCCGTTTTCAATCCGGCCCGTCCGGACCCGGCCTCCCTTTTTCATCTACCCGAAAGCCCTCTGCGTGACTCGCGCAAACCTGAGGGAAGCTGAAGCCTCCATCTTCCCCATTCATGAATCGTTCATCCACTTTTTCCCGTCACGTGATCTTCCGGCCATTGACCAGGCTGCTCCTCTGCGGCTGCCTGGCGTGGAATGTCGTGAAGTCCCATGCCGACCGTGTGACAGCGCCTGATGATATGGGTTGGAAATTCCAGCGCGGAGATTTTCCGCAAGTCATCCAGCCGGGTACAGACGTATCGGGATGGCGCGAGGTGACCCTGCCCCATGACTGGAGCATTGAGGGTCCATTTGCCGCAACCAATCGCACCGGCGGCGCCGGCGCGTTCCTGCCTTCCGGTGTGGCGTGGTATGTGCAGGATTTTAACACGCCGCCGGAATGGATGGGACAGCGAGTCTTCATCCATTTCGACGGGGTCATGCAAAACAGCGATGTCTGGATCAATGGCATTCACCTTGGTCACCGGCCCAATGGGTATGTGAGTTTTGAATATGAGTTGACCGGCGCCCTCAAGAGTCAGGGAACAAATCGAATCGCAGTGCGCGTGGACACCTCCAAGCAACCCGCCTCGCGTTGGTATTCTGGCGCGGGCATCTACCGGCACGTGCGCTTCCTGGTGATGAATCCCCTTCACTTTGTCACCGATGGAGTATTTGTCTCCACCCCAGTGGCCAACATCTCCCTGGCCAACGTCCGCATTCAAGCCTGCCTGACCAACCAGGATGAAAAATCCCGATCCGTGTTGGTGCAAGGCATGCTTTGCGGCCCGGATGGCCATGTCGTGGCCTCGCGCGAAACCTCACTCATGCTGCCTGCAGGCGCCGGAGAGCAATGCCAGTTGGAATTGCCGGTCATTAAACCCAGTTTATGGAGCCCGGACTCTCCCGTTTTGTACACAGCCACGACCCGGATACTGGAGCGAGCACGCGAAGTGGATGAAATAACCGTCACTGTGGGAATACGGGATATCCAGTTCAGCGCTGCACAAGGATTGTTGGTTAATGGAAAAAAACTCATGGTAAAAGGTGTTTGCCTTCATCATGAGGGCGGGGCCTTCGGAGCCGCAGTGCCCCTGGCCATCTGGCAGCAACGCCTCTCGGCGCTGCGTCTCCTGGGTGTCAATGCCATCCGGACTGCCCACAATCCACCCGATCCAGGCTTCCTGGATTTGTGTGATCGAATGGGATTTTTGGTTATGGACGAGTTTTTTGATTGCTGGACCGTTGCCAAAAATCCGTACGATTACCATTTGTTTTTCAGGGAATGGTCGGCGCGTGATGCCGCAGATACTGTCCAACGCGACCGGAATCACCCATGCGTCATTCTATATAGCATTGGCAACGAGATTCATGACACGCGCCAACCAAGCGCGGCCATTCCCATTGCCAGGCAGCTTGTGGCCATTTGTCATGCCAATGATCCCACCCGGGCGGTGACGCAGGCGCTCTTCCGGCCCAATGCAACCGGGGATTATACCAACGGCCTGGCCGATCTCTTGGATGTAATCGGCACCAATTACAGGGACCCTGAATTGCTTGCCGCACAAAGGAGAGTCACAAGCCGTAAAATCATCAACACAGAGCAGAAGCATGACGTCAAATCCTGGCTGGAATTGAGGGATCATCCCTCGCTGGCAGGACAGTTCCTCTGGACCGGGGTGGATTACCTGGGCGAAACGCATGTCTGGCCCCTGGTAGGCCATGCCTCAGGCCTGTTGGACCGCACTGGTATCATCAAACCAATGGCTTTCGAGCGGCAAAGCTGGTGGTCCCAATCCCCGGTGGTTCATATCGTCCGAAGAATCGCAGCGGACGACAAGATGCCCAAGGATCCTGGTTATGGCGGGCCGGAATTATACACCCAGGTGCAGTTCGCCGATTGGACGCCCCTGCGCCAGGATGGGCATCTTGAAAAGGTCGAAGTCTATTCAAATTGCAGGGAGGTGGAGCTGTTTTTAAATGGCCAATCGCTGGGATCAAAGCCCCTGCCATCAAACGCCTCCCCGAGGGAATGGTTGGTTCCTTTCGTGCCGGGTGTATTGAAAGCCATCGCCCGCAATCATGGAAAGGAGACAGCCACGGATGAATTGCGCACTGCCGGCAAACCCTCCGCCATTCTGCTCCAACCCTGTTCACTTTCGCTGGGTTGCTCCTGGGAGGATGTGGCCATCGTCAGGGCCATGGTGGTGGATGCTTCGGGCACTGAGGTGCCTGGAGCGGACAATCGCATTTCTTTCCAAGTGACCGGCCCCGCTCAGATTGTTGCCACGGACAATGGCGACAATTCAAATCCTGGCCCGTTTCAATCCACAGTTCGAAACTCCCTTAATGGTCTGTGTACGGTGTATGTGAAGGCAGACCCAAACGCACGCCCGGGCGATTCCACTCCAGTCACCCTAACGGCGAGCGCCCCGGGATTGGTGCGGGGTCAATGTTCGCTTTCCCTGGTAAAATCCGATTTATGAACCCCCTGCCACCGGAACCTGATCTGCCGCAGTTCCGTTGGAATACAAAAATCATGGCAGCCTTGGGCGTCTCCCTGCTTGCCTCCCTTGCCCTGCTTCCGTCGAGCCAAGCCCAAAGGGTTGCAGATTCCCGCCCGGTGACTTTGGTCCAGTCTCCCCGGGAATTCATTTTGGCCAATGGATGGGTGGAAGCGCACATTCAAAAAAGCAATGGTGTGCTTGCTTCCCTTAAATACCAGGGTTTGGAAATGCTGGCAGTGGAACACGGGGACAATGGTGGATACTGGTCTTCCGTGGGCAAGGGCGGGCCGGGCCCCCTTTCTCATGCTCAGGTGTTGGCGGACCCGGAAGCGAACGGCGGTGAACGAGCGGAAATTGCCTGCTGCCTCACAAACAATCCGCACCGCCCCAAGACAGGCTTGGATGCGGATTTTTATTATACTTTAAACCGCGGCGATTCCGGCATCTATGTCAGCGCCCGATTTTCTCATCCGGCCGGATATCCGCCCTATGGCGTGGGTGAGGCGCGCTATTGCCTGAAATTGAACCCTGCAGTTTTTGATTTTCTTTCCGTGGATGCAGATCGCCAGCGCCTCATGCCCAATGGGTGGGACTGGGATCATGGGCTGACTTTGAACCTCAAGGAGGCCCGGTTGATGACCACAGGCGTGCATCGCGGCGACGTGGAGCATAAATACGATTATTCTGCGGTGCTGGCAGACACCCCAGCCTATGGGTGGAGTTCCACCCGGGACCACGTGGGCTTGTGGCTGGTGAATCCCAGCTTGGAATACATGGCAGGCGGACCCACGAAAGCTGAATTGACGGGGCACCTGGATGTGAACAAAGGCGGCCTGCCCACGCTTTTGAACATGTGGGTGGGCAGCCATTATGGGGGATCTG
>DAIDJC010000219.1 GCA_027451565.1 Limisphaerales bacterium
AAAAGAAGGTGTTAAAACCCCCGGATGAGTTGGGGCCGCCGCTGTTCCAATTGGCGCTGCCGTTTTCAAAGTCGCCGTTGTTGTTGGGACCGATCACTGGAGTGGCTTTCACAACAAAGTTATCCATAACAATGGGTCCGCTGCCCCAAATATCATCACCAAAGATATTCATGGAAAGGCGCAAATCGGCGGTGACAGCCGAGAGGGTGGGGTCCGAGGCAACCCCATGAAAATGATGCCAGCCATTCCCGCCCGGGTCATTGTTAGGTGCGCCAAGGTGAAAATTGTGCTCTCCCAAAAAATTGCCATTCGAATCCTCAAAACGCAAACCCACGCGTATTTCGTCACCGGAATAAATTGGAGTCAGGATGTTGTAATCAAAATCCACGCTCACGCCATTGGACCCCCGCGAGGCAGGACCGAGGTAAAAATTGTTCACGCGGAGATCGTTGCCGCTGGGTGGGTTTACGCTGCCATCGGATGTCATCTCCACCGAATTGTCCCCCGGCGCACTGGGGCCGTTTGTGCCAGGGTTGTTGAAGTTCTCGGATCCGGCGCTCCCGCCGGGTCCACCGGCATTCCAGTTGGCGGAAATGTTTTCAAAATCACCATTATTATTGACGCCAACGTCAGGAGTAACTCTGACGGTGAAATTGTCATAAAGGACCGGGCCGCT
This sequence comes from Limisphaerales bacterium, assembly GCA_027451565.1. GTDB lineage: Bacteria > Verrucomicrobiota > Verrucomicrobiia > Limisphaerales > UBA11358 > UBA11358. The sequence goes on from DAIDJC010000219.1 coordinate 677, forward strand.
GTGCCAAACATCATCACCAAAAATGTTCATTGTGATGCGGATGTCCATATTGACGGCGGAAAGCGTCGGGTCCGCGGCGACTCCATGAAAATGATGCCAACCCGCGCCTCCCACATCGTTGTTGGGCGTGCCCAGGTGAAAATTATGTTCACCCAGGAAATTCCCGTTCGAATCCTCAAAACGACAGCCAACACGGATTTGATCCCCATTGGTAAAAGGGCCAAGTATATTGTAATCGAAATCAACGCTGATGGAGTTGCTGCCGGCGGCTGCCACTCCAAGCGAAAAATAATCTGAGCGCAGGTCAGCCGTGTCGCCTGCGGCTCCGTCGCTGGCTTCCATGACACAATTCGTGCCGGGAGCGCTCGGCCCATTGGTGTCCGGGTTGGAAAAATTGACAAAATTGAGCAAACCGCTGCCGCTGGCCCCTGAATTCCAATTTTGACCTCCGTTTTCAAAACCTGGATCAAGGGGCCCCAGGATCATTTCCGCCCTGGTAGAAAATACCGAGAATGTCATGGTCAGGGCGGCGACTGTCGCCAGGTGAGCACATATCCGGCGAAACGAGTGAATTTTCATTTTCATATCGGCTCTTTTTAATTTGTTTGACAGTGGTTTGGTTTGATTTCGCATCCAACGACCGGGTTCGGTGGCAAAATGGGGCCATTAAAACTTGAACGCGGAATTAGAATTGTGCCCAGCATTGCAGGTAACAATGAGGTTGTATATTACACGTTGGTGTAATCCGCGCGCTGCAGGGTGAAAAAACGAAATTTGTTGCCGGTCCTGCGCGGAGCACTATGCTGGAGCGCGATATCCGCTCGAATGACCAAATTCTTTTTCTTCCGTCTTGGCGCCTTTTTGAAAATGCGGAAGGATGCTTTTTTCGCGCCTAAGCCAGTCTGGCGTTGTTGCTCATCGGTCCCAGACTCGCGTGGGGCATGCTCCCGCGTCGCGCCTGGCCAGACCGGCTTGGGCACGAAAACCTCCCGGGCGGCGGCGCTTTTGCCCTTTGGCTTTCTTGTCGCCGTCCTTACAGCCCGTCACGGGGATGCGCCTCCGCCTCGCCCAAGGCGAAAATCCCCAGCCTCAGCAACCTTCCCACTTTTCATACAGGCTCTCAAACCGCCTTGCTGGCTTGCGGTCCTCCTCCAGGCATGGCTTCTTGCCAGCCTCGGCCCGGATCCGGCTGGCGCGGAAACAATCCAGAAAATCATTTGTTCTTACGCCCTGACATCGGCCAATGATTTTCCACAACGCGATCCACATGACTGGCGTCTGCTTGGATCGAATGATGGTGGAAAGACTTGGGTCCTGCTTGACAGGCAGACAAACCAAATTTTTACCTCCAGGCAGGAAAGGCTGCTGTATAAAATTCCCAATCCAATGCCCTTCGCGGTCTATCGCCTGGAGATTGACCAGGTCCGTCAACCCGTCACGGCCGGATCCGTGCAACTGGCCGAATTGGAGTTGATGGGTGCAACGGAGGAAGACCGCGATCCGACTCCCACCCTTGCAGACAAGGTTTCGGCCCAAGGCGACAATCCGCCTGGTGAAACAGTCCGAAACCTCTTTGACGGCCGGGTTCAAACCAAGTGGCTTGACTGGGCCTCAGGCGATCTGTTTCAAACTTCATGGGTTCAATGGGAGTACGTTTCTCCGAAAGAAATGATGGCAACAAACATCAACCAACTTTTGGATTTGCGATCACGGGCTGCCGATGGAATCCCTATCCGCATTGGGGCGGTGGTTGTCGGGGTTTTCAGGAACCAGGCATGCCTCGTGGACACCACCGGATGTATTTGGTTGGATTTACAAACGCTGATGGGCGGCAAGCTGGCCACGACGATGGAGGCCCATCATCTTCTCAACAAACTTGTTCCGGGCCAAAGCATCTGGATGACCGGTGTCAGCGCTTGGACTGGCAAACGTGTTAGCGTCAAGCCCTCCAATATCCAATTGGGTGACGAGGCTCCGCCTTCTGAACCTTGGCAAATCTCGCCCGAGCAGCCGCTTGCAACGGATGAAAACCTGAAGTGGGTCCAAATGGAGGGTAACATGCAATATCCCTATTATGCCAACCAGCAGGTCTCATTTGATTTGCAGGAAGGCTCATCCGTTATTCGGGTTCACCTGCCGGTTCAGGGTGATTTTTCGGTGCCGCCCCTCGGAACCAGGGTTTTAGTCCGAGGCATCTGCCTGGGGGCCTTTGACCCATGGGGCCACTGGGTTGCATCGGAACTTTGGGCGATCCAAACGCAAATAGCGGAAGTTGCCAGGCCCGGCGAGGCCAATCCACCCCATGAGCCATCACCTGCCAATCCGGTCAACCCGGCAGTTTTGACTTCCATCCAGCAAGTGCGCCGACTGTCTCCCAAGGAGCTGGATTCCCATCCGCGCGTTAAAATTCGCGGCGTCATCACCGACGAGCTTCAGGGATTTGTCCAGGACGGCACGGCTGGCATTGAAGTGACCTTTTCCTACCCGGCAAAACTGAAAATTCATGGCTTTGGCCGGTATATTGAAATCTCCGGCTGGGCGAAATTGGACGCGGTGGGAAGCCCGGAAATCTGGGCCGAAAGCGTTGCCATCCTCGGCGCCGGCAAAATGCCGCAGCCGCAAATCCTGCCGCCCGGTCAATTTGCAAATGCGCAAATAGACGCCCAATGGGTGGAAGTGGACGGGGTGGTTCATTCTACAGACGGATCGCATTTGCTCATCACCTCACTCGGCCAGGAATTAACCGCATCAGTCACTGAGGCTCCGGTTGAATCCGTCAACAGGCTGGTGGATGCCGAGGTGCGGGTCCGGGGCGTGGCGGTGATGGCCAGAGACAATCACGCCCGGGTGCAAGGCATTCATTTGCTGATTCCCTCACTGGATTACGTGGACATCGTGGCGCCACCCGCGAACCCAGCCAGGCTGCCGGTACGAAAGATTGGAAGCCTGCTTTATTTGAGCGGCCCCGGTGAGCCTTCGCACTTGGTGAAAATTGAAGGGGTGGTCACCTTGCAACAGTGGCGGCGCATTTTTTTACACGATGACACCGGCAATTCCGTGGTGATTCTCAAAGGCAATGTGGTCTTGGATGCAAGGTTTGGGCGCTCGCACTGGCTTTATTGGCAGACTGCGACTTCAGGAAATTCAGCCGATTCTCCTGTGGTTGTCAATCCGGGGGATGTCGTCCAGGTAACTGGCTTTTTGGAGCCGCATCGTTATTCACTGATGATGACGGAGGCAACCATAACCCGCCTGAAGGTTCGAAAGATGCCTTGGGCGGTTCCCCTCACTACAGAGGGACTAACCGAGGGGGAACTCGATTCCAGCCTGGTTCAATTCGCGGGCATTCTGCGTGGTCAAACTGCCATTGGTGGAAATGTGGTCCTCGACTTGGAGTGGCAGGATCGCACCCTGCAAGTGCTCGTACCAAGGAAACCGGATCATAGATTGGATATCGAGACTGGTAGCCGGGTGCACGTGACTGGTGTTTGCCAGATTGATCCGCCGTCCTATCCCGAATTGGGACAGGTCGCTGGACCGGTGCATATCCTAAGCCGCTCCTCCTCGGACCTGACCATTGTATCCCGCCCCCCATGGTGGACGGTTGGTCGCGCCCTGGCTTTGCTCGGAGGGATGACGCTGGCCACGCTGGCGACGCTTGTCTGGATACGTGAACTGCATCGCCAAGTTGGCGAACGCAGCGCGGAATTGGCAGAAGAGATCCGGTTGCGGGAAAAGGCCGAGAGCCGCCATGCGCTCGAAGTGGAGCGGGCCCGTATTGCCAAGGATTTGCACGATGATTTGGGGGCAAACCTGACACAAATCATCTTTCTGAGCGAACGGGTGCAGGGTGCGCGCCATGATGAACATGATGTTGACGGCTGGTTTGCGCGCATTCCGGCCACCGCCCGGCAAACCATCCAATCCCTGGATGAAATCGTTTGGGCCATCAATCCACGTCATGATTCGCTGGAAAGCCTGGCAAACTACCTCACCCAATTCGCCCAACAGCATCTGGCACTGGCGCATGTCCGCTGCATTCTGGATGTGCCCACCGTGTTGCCTTCCGTTCCCTTGAGCGCGGAAGTCCGGCACAATCTCCTGCTGACAACCCGGGAGGCTTTGCAGAACGCTGTTATTCATGCAGGCGCCTCCGAGGTGAGTCTCTCGCTAAGGCTGGATGGCGGGGAGCTGAGCATTGCCATATCCGACAACGGCAAAGGTTTTGATCCCTCGGGTGCGTCCCCCCACAGTAATGGGCTCGAAAACATTCGCGAACGGCTGGAGGCAATTGGCGCGCGACTGGAGATTCGCAGCGTGCCGGGGGCCGGTGCAACTCTGTCCTTTTTTGTTCCCAAATGCGTCCTGCCAGGACGCGCAGTCGGACCGGACCAACATTTCGGGTGAAATTTATGAAAATAACCTCGGGTAAAACCAAAATTTCTGAAACTGCCCAGCCTCCACAGGTACGGGTTAGTGTGGTCGAAGACAATGCCCTTGTCCGGGAACAATTAGTTCATCAATTAACCCATACCGCGGGTTTCAGCATTGTCAGCAGTCACGGTTCAGGCGAGGAAGCCCTTCAGAAAATACCTGAATCCAAACCCGAGGTTGTGCTCATGGATATTAATCTGCCCA
>DAIDJC010000220.1 GCA_027451565.1 Limisphaerales bacterium
CCTCCCAGATTTTTTCCACCTCCTGGCGTTTGCGCGCGGCATCGGCTTTTTTGCCATGCACCAGGACCTCTGCGGCGAGCGGCCTGGAATTGTAATTGGACGCCATGACAAACCCATAGGCCCCGGAACTTAAAAGCGCAAGGTAATCCCCTTCGCCAACCTTCGGCAAGGGGCGGTCCTTGCAAAAATAATCGCCTGATTCGCAAATCCCCCCCACCACGTCGGATGAAATCAACGCGCCGCCTTTTTTCCTCAGTGGGACGACCTCGTGGTAGGCATCATAAAAAGCCGGACGAATGAGGTCGTTCATGGCTGCGTCCACGATCACAAAATTTTTGCGCCCGGTGCGTTTGACATATTCCACCCGGGTGACGAGGATGCCGGCATTGCCCACGATAAAACGGCCCGGTTCGATGAGGATTTTCAATCCTAACGGCTTGAGCAGGGGCGTGAGGCGCTGGGCATAACTGGCCGGGGTGAGGATTTTTTGGGCTGCCTTGGATTTCCACCAGGCCGGCGAACCGCTGGCCAGCGCGGACTTGTAAATGATGCCCAAACCGCCGCCGATGCTGAAGAATTCCAAGCCATGCCGGGCCTTCAGTTTCTGGACCAGGGGAATCACCTTTCGGATGGCGGCTTCAAAGGGATTAACCTCCGTGAGTTGCGAGCCGATGTGCATCTGTAATCCTTGCAGGCGGATGTGCTTGAGCCGGGCTGCGCGGGCATAAACGGCTTCGATGGCTTCAAAGGCGATGCCGAATTTGTTTTCGTAGGTGCCGGTGGTGATTTTGGCGTGGGTGCCCGCGGCCACGTTGGGGTTCACGCGGACCGCCACAGGGGCGATTTTTTTCAGCCGGGCCGCGACTCGATTGATGCGGGCGAGTTCGGGCTCGCTCTCCACGTTGAAAGAATAAATGCCGCGCTGGAGGGCAAAGGCAATTTCCTCCTCGGTCTTGCCCACTCCGGCAAAAACGCAACGCCGCGCATCCCCGCCCGCCACAATCACCCGTTGCAGCTCCCCGGCGCTGACCACGTCAAAGCCACTGCCCAGGTTGGCCAGCACCCGAATCACGGACAGGTTGGAATTGGCCTTCATGGCAAAACACACCATGTGGTCCAGCGGTGAAAGCGCCTCGTCCAGCTTGTTGTAATGATTCGTCAGGGTTTTCTGTGAATAAACGTACAACGGGGTGCCATGCTTTTGCACCAGGGACTTGATGAGAGCCTGTTCACAATATAAATCCTGGCCGGAATAATGAAATTCATGCATCGCCCCAGTTTATATCGGCCCCTCCAAATTTCAAGGACCAGAAACAAGCAATTCTCGTTCTGGAACAAGAGGCTCGGGTAACAGTTACTTCTGGCAGAAGGCGAGAGGGCAGCCGTAACGGTGATGCGGCCATGCACCGGCCTGGGTGTTAAAACCGAAAAGCGAATTTGAAAGAGTCAGGATGGGGCAAGGAATTTTCGACCATGGTGCCTGCCCCGACTTTGGCCGGCTCCCTTGCCTTCAAGTCACTGTGAAGGCAGTTTTCTGTGAAAAATAAACCAGCCGTGGCTGACCAATTGAAAATCCGGCAGGCTGGAGTCCAATGGCGGCGGACGGTTGGCGATGGAGACCGGCTCGAATCCAGATGGGTCCGTCAGGTCCAGGGTTCCTGTCACCGGTGTTCCAGACAGATTGATCAATACCAAAAACTGGTCGTGGTCGTCCTGCCTGAGGAAACTGAGCACGCTATTGGTCTGTGAATTGCCAATCCACTGGACAGAGCCTTCACACAATGCAGGGTTGGTGCGGCGCAATTGGATCAGGTCATGGTAAATGGCGCGCAGGGCTGGACGCCCGCCGGGATGCCAGAAAATCGGCAATTTCTCAAATAAAGCCGGATCGGCGGATTCGGTGGCATCGCCCGCTTCCATGCCATTGTAAAACATCGGGACACCATCCAGGGTCAACATCAGGACCTGGGCCGCGAGCGCCCCATCCATTCCATAGCGCGCGATTGCGCGGGGTTCCTCATGAATATCGGTAAACCGCAAGTGCAGGGCATGCGCTGGAAACTGTTCCTGGGTGTGCTTCCATGAATCCTGGATGTAACTGGCAGGTTGCGCGCCGGTCATGACCAGGTCCAATGCGTAATTCATGCTCCACGAGGAATCCACGTCAAAAGCATTGGTCAAAAGCTCCGGCCTGGCTCCTGCATCCGCCAAAATGACAACCTGTGGGTTGACCTGCTCCAGCTCCGACCTGGCCTGCTCCCAGAAATCCAGCGGAACATTCGGCGCCACGTCGCACCGAAAACCATCCACATGAAAATCCCCAAGCCAGTATTTCATCATGTTGATCATGTAATGACGCACCTCGGGGTTGTCATAATTCAAACCCGCCACATCTTTCCAAGCAGGATCCGGAGGGACAATGACGCCATTGGTGTCCTTCATGTAAAAATCCGGATGCTGCATCAGGACACTGTCCCAGGAGGTCTGCCCGGCCACCACGTCCATGACCACGCGCATGTGATGTCCATGCGCCGCGTCCACCAATTCCCTGAAATCATTGGTGGTTCCGTAATCCGGGTTGATGGCGTAAAAATCCCGCACGGCAAATGGACTGCCCAAAGTCCCTTTTTTAAATTTTTCACCGGTGGGATGAACCGGCATGAGCCATAATATGTTCACGCCAAGGTCCTGAAGTTCATCAAGCCGCGCGGTGATGGATTTCAAATCGCCCGCCTGGGAAAAATCCCTGGGAAAAACCTCATAGACCACCGATTGCTTGAGCCATTCGGGGGAATTGCGCGTGGTGAGGGCTGCGGTCCCGTCCGCGATGGACCGCAAGCTGGAACCCATCCACAAGCCAAGGCAAAGGGCCAAGATGATGACATTCATGGAATTTTTTTTCATGTGGAAAGGATGTTCATGTTTGGACCGGTTTGTGGCGCGAGGGCCTAACGAGCATCCTTACGCAGATGAACCCGGGGCAAGCCTGATGCCATCGCACGCCATTTCAATTGTGATGTATCAATCATTTGCGCACCGCCGGTTTTCGTCAAGCCAAATGAATAAACCCGATTCGGCGATTCGGCGTCTTGAAAAGCAGGCGCAGGCAAAGCCTTCGGCAAAGGTTTTTTTACCGTGCATGAGGCTGATAAGGAAGACAGCCGATCCGTGTAAACCTTGTAATCCGCAGTCCATTGCCAGGGTTAACGAAGAAATCAGGAAGGCGGTTATCATCGCGGGGATTCCAATTGTCAGAATGGATGCGAGGTTTTACCCTGCGGCCATGGAAATCAATTTGGACACCCTGGCCACCAACCGAGCCTATGGGTTGCTCGCCAGTCTGGTGACACCACGCCCAATTGCCCTGGTCACCACCATCGGTGCTGATGGACGTGTGAACGCCGCGCCATTCAGTTTTTTCAACCTGATGGGAGCCAGGCCGCCCATCTGCGCCTTTGCGCCGGGCGACCGGGACTCAGGCATTCCCAAGGACACCGCCCTGAACATTCGCGCCACGCATGAATTTGTGGTCAACCTGGTGGATGAGGCATTGGCCGGGGCCATGAACCGCTGTGCGGCCTCACTACCACACGGGGAGAATGAGTTGACCCATGCAGGACTGCAATCCGCCCCGTCCAAAATGGTCAAACCTCCCCGCATCCTTGAGGCTCCCGCGAGCCTGGAATGCGTGGAATGGGGCACTTTGCAAATAGGGGAGAACCGCATGGTGATAGGCTTGATCAAGCATGTTCACGTGCAGGACCGCTTTTACGACCCTGTAAAACAGCGGATACTGCCGCAGGGTCTCATGACCGTGGGGCGCATGGCTTCGCCGGATTGGTATTGTAAAACCGGGGACCGGTTTGAAATGAAGCGCCCGGACTGATTCTTGATCCAGTGTCCGGTCAGTCCATGCTTGCGAAACCAGGTCTGCCAAGGGGCTGATGGCAGCGCCTGATGGGAGATGACTTGGGGCTGCGGGGAATTACATGCCCATGATTTGGTAACCGGCATCCACGTACAGGACCTGGCCGGTAATGGCTGCGGCGCCATCGCTGGCCAAAAAAGTGCCGGTGGCTCCCAACTCATCCGCCGTCACATTACGCTTAAGCGGGGCGTGCGCCTCGTAATGCTTCATCATGTCCGTGAACCCAGCGATGCCACGGGCAGCCAGGGTGTTGACCGGACCGGCGCTGATGCAATTGACGCGGATTTTTTTGGGGCCAAGGTCGTAGGCCAGGTAACGCGTGCTGGCTTCAAGGGCGGCTTTTGCCACGCCCATGACATTGTAATGGGGAACGACTTTCTCGGCTCCATAATAACTCATGGCCAGCACGCTGCCGCCCTCGGTCATGAGCGGGGCGGCCGCCCGGGCCAGGGCGACCAAGGAATAGGCGCTGATATCGTGGGCCACTCTGAAGGCCTCGCGGCTGGTGTTGACAAACTGGCCCTCCAGAGCGTCCTTGGGGGCATAAGCCACCGAATGCAATAACAAGTCCAGGCGGCTGTGTTTGGCCGCCACGGCGGAAAACACGGCGGCAATATCCTCGTCCCGGGTGACATCGCATGGCAAGAGGAGTGTGTCCGGGCCAAAGGTGGCGGCCAGTTCGGAGACATTGTCTTTGAGGCGTTCGCCCTGGTAAGTAAAGGCCAGGGTGGCGCCCGCCTTGTGCCATGCCTGCGCAATGGCCCAGGCAATGGAGCGTTTATTGGCCACACCAAACACGATACCGGTTTTTCCAGCGAGCATTGACATAGTTTGCAATTTTTGAAAAGGATGGCCGGAATTCCCCCTTCAGCCAAGGCAAATTCACGAACTCCCCATCTTGCAAACTCGACTTGGGGACCCATTTGCTGCTACGCTGGACCGCCATGAACATAGCTGATGGCCTGATTCAATATCTCATGCTGGTAAGCCTGCTCACCTTTCACGAGTTTGGCCATGCTTGGATGGCCTGGAGATGCGGGGATGACACGGCCCGCCTGCAAGGGCGCCTGACGCTAAACCCGCTGGCGCATATTGACCCCATCGGCACTGTTCTGCTGCCCCTGGCGATGATTTTTTTGCCTGCTGGCATGGGCCGGTTTTTGGTGGGCTGGGCCAGACCGGTCCCGGTGAATCCCACCCAATTCAACCACCCCGAGCGCGATGAGGCATTCGTAACCCTGGCAGGTCCTGGAATGAACCTCATTTTGGCAATCCTCCTGGTTGCCGTGGCCAAGGCGGCGGCTATCTTCC
>DAIDJC010000221.1 GCA_027451565.1 Limisphaerales bacterium
GTTTTTCGCTCCGCCAGATGGCCTCGAAGAGCCGGTACCAGCCGTAGAGCATCCCGTCGTCGCGCTGGAACGTGGTCGAGCGCCGGCGCTCCTCCGGTATCTGGATGATCCCGACCTGGCGCAGGTCGGCACCGGCCGAGAAGACCGCTCCGGTGCCGGTGATCACCGCCGCCTTCACCTGGTTGTCCTCGGTGGCCTCCTTGATCGCTTCCCCCCCCCAGCCATTCGCGGTGTGGGCATCTGCCCCTGAAAAGTCTTGCGGGGATAGCCCAGCGGGTGAGGGAATTGACAGGACTCAGGGCGGAGGTTTTTTAACCATGCAATAATGGGCTGTTGCAGGACAATTTATGGCAGGCGAAAATGTCCGCTTTGGTTTAGAGTATCTGTGCAGGCGATGATGAACATCCTGTAAAACATTCCATGCAAATTTCCATTGAAACCATCCTGTCCCACACCTTTTTCAAAGGCTTGCCGGAGCACGTTCTGAAACTGCTGGCGGCGGAGGCCATGGCTTTGGATTTCAAGCCGGGCGCCACCATTTTCCGGTCTGGCAGCCCGGCAAACCGGTTTTATCTGCTGATTGAAGGAAATGTGGTTCTGGAGGCCGCCCCGGAAGGAAGGGATGACGAGAAAAAACCGGCCGTCATAGAAACTCTCGGCCCGGGTCAAGTATTGGGATGGTCCTGGCTGATTCCACCTTATTTCTGGCATTTTGACGCCCGGGCCATCACGCCAGTTCGCGCGATCTTTTTCTACGGCTCCCGGCTGCGGGACAAATGTGAAACCGATCATGACCTGGGCTATGAATTAATGAAGCGAACCAGTGAAATCATGATCGAACGGCTTCACTGGGCTCAACGCCGGCTTTTGGAGCAGGCTTAGCCCGCCGGGGCAGCCTTTCACCCACCAGCAGGGTCTTTCTCCGTGCGGCCTTGAAAAGACCAGGCCGCTGCGGGCCGCTAGGGGAAATCCCTAGCGGTGGTAATCCTTTTCAGGGGGTTCGAACCAGCCTTCCGCCAATTGTCACAACCCGGATCATGATCCAAATTGTCATGGGTTGGACAAAAATAGTCTGGTTAAAAAGAGAAAAACCTATGACAAAACAATTGGTGGAAACACTGGCGGCCTCGAAAATCTATCAAGATTACGAGCGCGCATTTGGGGATGCCACGGGCTTGCCGGTGGCATTGAGAACGGTGGATTCCTGGAAACTGCCCCTTCATGGAAAGCGCCAGGAGAATCCATTTTGTGCAATGCTGGCGGGCAAGAGCCGGTCGTGCGCGGCCTGCCTGCAAACGCAGCAGGAACTGTCGGAGACCGCCACTGAGGAGCCCAAGACCGTTGTCTGCCAGGTGGGGCTGTGTGACATAGCCGCGCCCGTGCGCATGGGGGACAAGCTGATAGGATTTTTAACCACGGGCCAGGTTTTGGCCAAGGCGCCGACTGAAGCCCAATTCACCCGTGTGGCCAAGCTCCTCGAGGAATGGGGAGTGGAAGGCAGCCCCGAAAAATGGCGGGAGACCTACGATCAAAGCCACGTCCTCTCGGTTCGGCAACAGGAATCCGTGGGTCGGCTTCTTGGCATTTTTGCCGAGCACCTGAGCATGGTGAGCAACCAGATTATGTTGCAGGAACAGAATGCCGAGCCGCCGGTCATTACCCGCGCCAAGGCCTACATTACGGAGCATCAGACCGAGGAGCTTTCCCTGGAGCAGGTGGCCAGGTCGGTGCATACCAGCAAATTTTATTTTTGCAAGATGTTCAAAAAGTCCACCGGGGTTCATTTCACGGATTACCTGTCGCGCTTGCGGACCGAGCGGGCCAGAAACCTGCTGCTCAACCCGAACCTGAGAATCAGCGAAATTGCCTACGAAGTGGGTTTCCAGTCCCTGACCCATTTCAACCGGGTGTTCAAGCGCATACTGGGCCAGTCACCCACCACCTACCGGGCACAGTTGTTGCGGTCCTGACCCCATTTTGGGCTATCCCGGCGGGCCGGCCGCATTTATGCTGCCGCCATGAGCAGGCATGGCGAAGGCTCGCAGGACAGCCTATCACACCAGGTGGTTCAATTGAAAAAAGGGATCGCAGATCAGGAAGCCAGGCAGGCCAGCCAGGCCCTGGCCCTGAGAGACAGCGAGGAACGGCTTCGCGCCATCCTGGAAACCGCAGTCGAAGGCATCATCACCATAGATGACCGGGGGATCATTGAATCTTTCAACCCCGCCGCCGAAAAAATGTTCGGATATGCGGCGGAGGAGGTGAAAGGCAAAAATATCAAAATGCTCATGCCCGAGCCTTATCGCCATGAGCACGACGGGTACATCGCCAATTATCAGGCCACGGGCCATGCCAAAGTGATCGGCGTGGGTCGTGAAGTGACGGGATGCCGCCGCGGAGGTTCGCAATTTCCCATGGACCTGGCCGTGAGTGAGGTGCGTCTGGGCGGTCGCAAGCTCTATGCAGGTTTTGCCCGGGATATTTCAGAGCAAAAAGCCGCTCAAAAAGTCCTCTCGCATTATGCGGCGCTGGTCAAATCCTCCGATGACGCCATCATTGGCGAGACTCTGGAGGGGATCATCACCAGTTGGAATCGCGGCGCGAGGAATATTTTTGGCTACGAAGAGGAAGAAGCCGTGGGCCAATCCATCAGCCTGATCATTCCCAAGGACCGGCAGGAGGAGGAGGGGTTCATACTGGGGCGGATCAAGCGGGGTGAATCGGTGGAGCATTACGAGACCCTCCGGCGGAGGAAGAACGGCACATTGGTGGATATTTCCGTGACCATCAGTCCCATTCGAAACGCGGCCGGGGTGGTGGTGGGCGCCTCCAAGGTGTCACGGGTCATCACGGAGCGCAAAAGGCTTCAAAATGAAATCCTGGCCATCAGTGAAAGGGAGCAGCGCCGGATTGGGAATGATTTGCATGATGGAATATGCCAGGAACTGGCTGGCATTGAGCTTATGTGCCAGGCCTTGGAGCAAAAACTGGCCTCGCAGGGCAGGGCAGAGGCGGGCCAAGCTGCGGAGATTGCGGCCCACCTTCGCCACGCCATGGCTCACACCCGGCAGTTGGCGCGCGGACTTTCCCCGGTGGAATTGCAAACCAACGGGTTCATGTCCGCCCTGCATGAGCTTGCGGCGGGGGTCAGCGAGAGGACGGGAATAGAATGCCGGCTGGAATGCCCGGAGACCGTGCTCATCCGCGACCAACAGGCAGCCACGCACCTCTACCGCATCATCCAGGAAGCCGTGCACAATGCCGTCCGGCATGGAAAAGCCACCCGGGTGATCGTGACACTGAAGCCAGCGGCATCACGATGCGTTCTCACTGTTTCAGACAACGGGCAGGGATTTGACAGCTCTGCTGCCCCGCCGTCCGGCATGGGTCTTCATATCATGCGGTACCGCGCATCCATGGCGAATGCCACGCTTGAAATCCTTTCGAACCCGGGGCGGGGCACGACCATTACCTGCCAGTTTTCAAAAAATTTATGACCAACCGCATCGCCTCCAAACCTGCAAAAACGCGCATCCTCGTGGTGGATGATCATCCCATGATGCGGCAGGGGTTGACACAAATGATCGAGGCGGAGCCTGACTTGGTAGTCTGTGGACAGGCGGAAAACGCGGAAAACGCGCTGGGTTGCCTCAAGGATGCCAAGCCTGATTTGGTCCTGGCCGATATTTCCCTCCCCGGCAAAAATGGATTGGAGCTTATCAAGGATTTTAAAGCCGTCCAAGCCGGGTTGCCAGTGCTTGTCATTTCCATGCATGATGAATCCCTCTATGCCGAGAGGGTTCTGCGGGCTGGAGGCCGGGGATACATCATGAAGCAGGAGGGGGGCAAAAAGTTGATGGAAGCGATCCGGCGGGTTTTATCCGGCCAGATTTATGTCAGTGAAAAAATGTCCGCCCTCATCCTGGAAATATTTTCCGGGCGCAGGGGGGCTTCCGAAGCGTCTCCGGTGGAGGGGCTTTCCGACCGCGAGTTTGAGGTTTTTCAGTTGATCAGCGAGGGGAAAAGCGTCAGGGAAATTGCTGCAAGACTGCATTTGAGCGCCAAAACCGTGGACGTGCACCGCGCCAATATCAAATCCAAACTCAACCTGAAAACAGGCCCCGAACTGATCCGGTATGCAGTTCGTTGGTCTGAATCGCAGGGCCAGCTTCCCGAACAGCGCTGAGCGGGAATGCATGCCTGGCACGGCGTCCAAGGTGCCTTCCCGAAGGGCTGTTTTCACAAAATGCAATTCTCATGGTGAGATAGCCAACCCATGTGTTGTTTTTCGGAGCCGATGGTGTTTTCTTGGAATTCATGAATGCAAACCTGACATGCACCAAGGTCGGGTTGCTCACGTGCAAGATTCCTTTGGGAATCCCTGTGGCGACGCCAAAGCAGGCGCCGAATTGTTCAGTGGAGCGCATCAGCATTGAATCCCTCACGGTTCGTGCCAATGCCATCACGCCTCTTTTAAGGGGGATACTGGACGCCCACAAAGGTACTCATTGGAACAGCCACGAGTGACCGGATCATGAATTCCACGCGCACTTCCCCACTACACTCGTTGAGTGGGAGGTGATGGAAGCGGGCTTTGCCTGCGGCCTGTGTTGCCTGGGGGGATCACTGGCCGCAGTCAGAAGGAGGGCATTTTGTCTTTTTCCGGGATGCCCCAAAAAAGACTGGCAAAATCGGGTGTGTTTTCAACAATGGGCTTGTGGCTGGAAGCTGGTGGCGGGTTTAGCTTGCGGATGGGATGAAACATGGGAAGGCACCGACGGCGAATTGGGGGGGGAAGGATGTTGTTATGACTCAAAATCGAGCGTTGGCCTATCTGGTTGTTTGTGGGATGGTGGATTGCCTGGCCTTGCTGGGGCTGAGGGTTCTGGGACCAGCTCGTTTTAAGGGGCCGTGGCATCAAATTCATTGGGTCCAGGTTGGATCGCTGCTATGCCTGGTCCTGTTCTGGCTGGGGTATGTCCTCATGGTATTGGGCGTCCTCACATGGATCAGCCGGAGATTTTTTACTGTCCGTAGCGATGGCAGGCAGTGACTTTTTGCGGGCCGGACCCGTTAGTGCCCAATGACAGTTGAACCGGCGCTTGTCTGCGTCCGGGTGATATGTTCAAAATAAGTCGAAAGGGACACATGAAGTGAATGCCATTGAAAATATCCTGCCAGATTTGAGGGATGCGATTGGGCCGGTGATCCTGATATCCGGGGTGGGCCTGTTG
>DAIDJC010000222.1 GCA_027451565.1 Limisphaerales bacterium
CCTGTTCCTCCAGCCTGTTCAAATCCTCGTCTCCAAAGAGTCGCCACCATTGGCCGCGAATGGCATCATCGTTCGGAGTCGCCAATTTCCAACCATCCGTCACACGGGCCTGGTCCGGGGTCAGTTCCTTGTACCCCACCGGGGTGCTGACGGTGGGACGGACATAATGGGGGGCCAGGTTGCATCCGGTGGCCCCCAAGGCCAGTAACCCAGCCACAAAAAGCGGCGCGGCGGCCGCCAGGCCTGGGTGCAGCGATTGAGCCCCGTGCCGGAACCGGTGCCAGGCCAGCCTCGCACGGTCCAGGTACAAATACACCACCGGAGTGGTGTATAGCGTCAGCGCCTGGCTCATGACCAGCCCTCCCACAATGGTGATGCCCAGCGGCCGTCGCAATTCCGAACCGCTGGCGGAGCTGAATATCAAGGGTAAGGCCCCAAATATGGCAGACATGGTGGTCATCAATATCGGGCGAAATCGAAGCAGACAAGCCTCATGAATCGCATCCCGTGAATTTTTGCCTTCGTTGCGCTCCGCTGCAAGGGCGAAGTCCACCATGAGAATGGCATTTTTTTTGACGATCCCGATAAGGAGCAGGATGCCAATGATGGCAATGATGCTGAGGTCAATTTCCTCGCCACCCAGGGCGAAGGACAGGTGGTTGGCCAGGATCAAAGCCAGCACGGCGCCGACCCCCGCCGAGGGCAGCGTGGAAAGAATGGTGATGGGATGGATGTAACTTTCATAGAGGATGCCCAGGACTATGTAAACCGCCAATAAAGCAGCCATGATGAGAACGAACTCATTCGAAATGGAATCCAAAAAGGCCTGGGCAGTGCCGGCGAAACTTCCATGCACGGTCTCCGGCATTTTAAGGCTTGTCTCCAGGTCATGCACCTCGCGCACGGCGTCTCCCAATGAAAATCCAGGAGCCAGGTTGAATGACAGGGTCACCGAGGGAAACTGGCCCTGATGGTTCACAGAGATGGGCGCCGTGGTGGGCTCGTAATGAGCCACCGCATTCAAGGGTATCATTGAACCGCTGTTGGTGGCATGCAGGTAAATAGACTGCAACCCCTCCGGCCCCTGCCAGAACCGGGGGGCGGCCTCCATGACCACGTGGTATTGGTTGATGGGCGTGTACATGGTGGAAACCTGGGCCTGTCCAAAGGCATCATACAAGGTTTCATCCATGGTTTGGACCGACAGGCCAAGACGCGATGCCGTGGGGCGGTCATAGACCAGGGTGGCCTGCAATCCCTGGTTTTGCTGGTCGGTGTTGACCTCGGTAAATCCCGGTAATTTTTTCATGTGGCTTAAAAGAATGGGACCCCATTTCACCAGGTCCGCAAGGTTTTCACTCTGCAAAGAGTACTGATATTGCGCGCTGCTCAAGCGCCCGCCTATGCGCAGGTCCTGGCCAGCCTGCAAAAACAGGGATGCCTCCCGCACCGAAGTCAATTGGGGCCGGAGCCGGGCAATAATGGCATCTGCGGAAATTTTACGCTCCTCGACTGGCTTCAGTGCCACATAAATAAACCCTCCATTGGCAGCGCCGCCCCCCCCCGTGAACCCGATGACGTTCAAAACTGCCGGGTCCTTCCTGATGATGTTCACAAACTGACGGGTGGCTGATTGCATGGCCGGAAAGGAAATGTCTTGCGAACCCTGCACGCCGCCAATGATGGACCCATTGTCCTGCTGCGGAAAAAAACCCTTCGGGACACGAATGAAAAGATACACGTTCAATGCAATGGTCAGGATCAATACAACCAAGGTGATCGCCGGGTGCCGAAGCACGACGCAAAGGCTCCGGTCGTAAGCCCCCACCACGGCATTAAAAAATCGTTCGGAAAAGCGGTAGATTTTGCCATGCCCCGCCGGATCCTCCCTCCGCAAAAGGCGCGAGCACATCATGGGAGTTGTGGAAAGTGAGACCAAGAGGGAGACCACAATGGCGGTGGAGAGAACCACCGCAAATTCCCTGAACAACCTGCCCACCAATCCACCCATCAGAAGGAGCGGCAGGAAGACAGCCACCAGCGAGAGGCTCATGGACAACACCGTGAAAGACACCTCCCCCACCCCTTTCAAGGCAGCCTCGAATGGCGGCATCCCCTTTTCCAGGTTTCGTGAAATATTTTCGATCACCACAATCGCATCATCCACCACAAAGCCGGTGGATATGGTCATGGCCATCAGAGACAGGTTGTCCACGCTGTAACCGCACAGGTACATCACCCCAAAGGTGCCAATCAGCGACACGGGCACCACAATGGCGGGAATCAAAGTGGCGCGAATGCTGCGGAGGAAAAGGAAAACCACCAGGATGACCAGCCCGATGGAAATGACCAGCGTGCGCTCAATCTCCCGCACCGATGCCCGGATGGTGGTGGTGCGGTCAAACACCACGGTCATGTTCATCCCTGCCGGAATGGATGCCTTGAGGGCTGGCAAGGCCGCCTTGATGCGGTCCACTGTGTCAATGATGTTGGCCCCGGGCTCGCGCAGGACAATGATGGGCACGCTCGGACGTCCATTCAAAAAGCCGGCGGTGCGGATGTTTTCCTCGCTGTCGTTCACTTCCGCAACATCTGAAAGCTTCACGGCGGCGCCCTGGTCGTAACCCACCACCAAAGGGCGATAATCCATCGCCTCGAGCAGTTGATCATTGTCCACGATATCCGCCAGGGTGTTGGCATCCTGCAACTGTCCCTTGGGCAGATTGACATTTTGCTGGTTCAAGACCCGGGCCACGTCGGTGAGGCTCAATCCAAAGCTGTTCAACAGGTTGGGATTCACCTCCACGCGCACCGCCGGGGAGGCACCCCCGCCTATGTTCACCTGCCCCACTCCTTCAATTTGGGAAAGGCGCTGCATCAGGATGGTCGAGGCCGCGTCATACATCTGGCCCCGCGTGTAAACATCGGATGTCAGCGCCAGGATGATGATAGGGGCATCGGCGGGATTCACCTTCCGGTAACCCGGGTTGTTGGGAAGGTTGGCCGGGAGATTGGCCCTGGCTGCATTGATGGCCGCCTCCACATCACGCGCCGCCCCGTCTATGTTCCGGTTTAAGTCGAATTGCAGCGTGATGGAGGTGGACCCGAGGTCGCTTGCGGAAGTCATTTCGTTCACCCCCGCAATCTGACCCAGTTCGCGCTCCAAAGGTGCGGCCACCGAGGATGCCATGATCTCCGGGCTGGCCCCCGGCAAACCAGCCCCGACAGTGATGACCGGAAAATCCACGGAAGGCAGCGGCGCCACGGGCAGATGAAAATAAGCAACAACGCCAGCAAGAGCCACGGCTGCCGTCAAAAGGGTGGTCGCCACAGGGCGATGGATGAACAGGCTGGACAGGTTCATGAGGCGGAGGCGGGGGCGGACCCCAGGTTGTGCGGCACGGCCACCGCCTCCCTGCCCTTGGCGAGGCGCACAAAGAAAAGATAAATCACCGGCGTGGTATAAAGCGTCAGCACCTGGCTTACGATCAAACCACCCACAATGGCTATCCCGAGCGGCTTGCGCAATTCGGACCCCACCCCATTGCCCAGCGCCAGGGGCAACCCGCCAAACAAAGCCGCAAAAGTGGTCATCAGGATGGGCCGGAACCGCAGCAGGCAAGCCTCATATATGGCCTGGACCGGGGGGCGCCCCTCCTTGCGCTCCAAATCCAGCGCAAAATCAATCATCATGATGGCGTTTTTCTGGACAATTCCAATCAGAAGAATGATGCCGATCAATGCCACCACGCCCAACTCGGTGTGAGTGACCATCAAGGCCAGAATCGCGCCTGCGCCAGCCGATGGCAGCGTGGACAAAATCGTGACCGGATGAATAAAACTCTCATAAAGAATCCCCAAAATGATGTAAACCGTCACAATCGCTGCCAGGATCAAAAGCGGCTCGTTTGCCAGCGAGGCGATGAATGCCTGGGCTGTGCCCTGGAAGGAGGCTTGAATGCTTGCCGGCATTGCCAGCTTGTCCTGGATTGTTTGGATGGCATGAGTCGCTTCGCCCAGCGAGACCCCCGGCGCAAGGTTGAAGGAAAAAGTGACACACGGAAATTGTCCCTGGTGGTTGATGGACAACGGACCCACGCCGGATTCAAAATGGCAGAACGCGCTCAGGGGCACGGCATGACCGGAACTGGAAAGAACGTAAAGATCGTTCAATTTCCCCGGGCTGGACTGGAATGCGGGCAGCGCCTCAAGGATGACGTGGTACTGGTTTAACTGGGTGAAGAGGATGGATATCTGGCGCTGCCCAAAGGCATCGTACAGCGCATTGTCAATGGCCAGTGGCGTGATGCCCAGGCGCGAGGCGGTCACCCGGTCAATCACCAAAATGGCCCGCGACCCATGGTTTTGCTGGTCTGTGGCCACGTCACAAATTTCCGGCGACCCGCGCATTTGATCCAGCAGACGCGCCGACCATCGGTCCAACTCCGCCTGGTTGGCATCCTCCAGCGTGTACTGGTATTGGGTCTGGCTGACCCTGTCTTCCACCGACAGGTCCTGCACCGGCTGCATGTACAGCGTGATTCCCCCGATCTTTGCCAGTTGAGCCTGCAGTCTCCTCATCACCTCCACCGCGCCGATTTTGCGCTCCGCCAGGGGCTTGAGGTTGATTAGAATGCGCCCGCTGTTCAAAGTGGTGTTGATGCCGTCCGCACCAATGAAGGAGGACAGGCTTTCCACCGCCGGGTCTGACAGGATCACTTGGGAAAGCGCCTGCTGCCGGGCAGCCATGGCCTGGAAGGAAACATTCTCATCGGCCTTGGAAATGCCTTGAATCACCCCGGTATCCTGGACGGGAAAGAATCCCTTTGGCACGCAGAGGTAAAGCAAAACGGTGGCTGCCAGTGTCAAAACGGCCACCATCAGGGTGGCAGGCTGGTGTCCGAGCACCCATTGGAGTGTCCGCCCATATCCCGCAATCAAACCGCTGAACCAACGCTCCGATACCACAAACAACCGACCATGACCCCGATCCTCCGCCTTGGAGCGAAGCAATCGCGAGCACATCATCGGGGTCAATGTCAGGGACACACAGGCGGACACAAGGATGGTCACGCTCAAGGTGACGGCAAATTCACGAAAAAGCCGCCCCACCACGTCCCCCATGAAGAGCAGCGGAATCAATCCGGCAATCAATGAGATGGTCAGGGAAATGATGGTAAAACCGATTTGTTCCGCGCCCTTCAAGGCGGCTTGCAGTGGTGGGTCACCCTCC
>DAIDJC010000223.1 GCA_027451565.1 Limisphaerales bacterium
CGGTGCCACCCCTCCCCGGTTCCCGCCACCCATGGAGGTTGATGGGGAGGAAGAGCGGAGCAGTTAGTTTGTGGAGGCTTATAAAAATTCAAACGCGGAGGCTGAGGGGGACTCTCCCAAAAACTGAGACGCGCCCCAGAAAGGGTTGTTCATGGAATTTAGGTTCACACACCCCGGGAAATGGCTTAAAATCATCCAACTGGCTTTCGTGGAGAATTTTTGATCAATCATTTTGTGCAATGAAACCGGCTGACAGAACATCCAAAATTTTTCGGGCTTTGATGGCATTCGCCGGGCTTTTGCTTGGAGTGGGCGTTTACGCCCTTTGGCTTGTATGGGACCACAACTGGCATGTGGTTGAACCGGGAATGGTTTACCGATCCAGCCGTATGAATACGGAGTCCATGAGCCAGGAGATTGTGATCCATCAAGTGGCCAGCATACTAAGCTTGGTTGGGACCAATCAGGAGGAACTCGCATTGGCGCGATCGAGGGGGGTGGCTTATTCGGCTTACGCCCTGTCAGACCACCGGGAGGCGACCGAGGCGCAAATGCAGGCCATCGTGGCCGAACTGCGCCGTTTGCCCAAGCCGGTGCTCATCCATTGCAAGGCTGGCGCAGACCGAACCGGCTTGGTGGCTTCCCTTTACTGTTATGCCATCAAAGGAGAACCTCCAGGCATGGCAGACCGGGAGCTTTCCATTTGGTACGGGCATCTGCCATGGTGGCTGGGCTTTGGAACGAGCGCCATGGACCGTTCTTACTGGTCTTACGTGCACCACCATCCCAACATGGATAAACCTCGCCTCGAACAGTGATAGATGAGCATTTCTAAACAATCTGGATGGAAGCGCCGTGGTTTGGCCCTGGCCGCCAGCGTCACCACCCTGCTCCTTGGGGTGGGGTTGTATGTGGCTTACCTGCTGGCCACGGATAATTTTCATGCAGTGGACCCTGGAAAGCTTTATCGGTCAGGCCAGATGAACCCTGAAACCCTAAAAAATACAATCAGGCGTTGGGGAATCCAATGTGTCTTCAACCTGCGTGGGGACGGCAATTCAGACTGGTACAGGGGTGAAACCAATGTATTGGAATCCATGGGTGTGCCCCACCATGATTTTGCCCTTTCAGCCGGACGCCGTCTCGGTGTGGCGGAAATGGATTCCATTGTCCAAGCCTTGAAGGCAGCGCCGAAACCCATCTTGATTCATTGTAATGGCGGGGCGGACCGGTCCGCGTTGGTCAGCGCCCTCTATTGCTATTCCATTTTGGAGGAGCCCGCAAGCCAGGCTGACCGTCAATTAACTCCATTCTATGGACACATTCCGTATTTTCACTGGCGCTACTCCGTGGCCATGGACGAATCTTTCGCCTTGTATGTCCAGGCGCATCCCCATTCTAATGCGGTGCAAAATGGCCCTTCACCGGAGCATTGAAATTTTCACAATTTCCAGGGTGGAAATGAACAAAGCCGCATCCTTCCCAGCCCGGAAATCACCAGGGAAAATGAAATTCTTAAAGACGGGGAAGGCGAGCCCGTTCAACAGGCTCTGTCCGGCTTCAGACCTCAGCAGTGCTCTTAAATGGATCATCCTCATTTTGGCGCTGTCACAGCCCGTCAAGGCTGCCGGGCCTGTTGCCATGGATCAAAATCCGACCTGGCCATCCATCATTCCCGAGCCGGTCCACGTGGAATTGAAGTCCGGGAGGTTTCATCTCACCCGCACTGCCAGTGTTGTGGCCGATCCGCCATTTGAAAATGAGGCCAAGTTGCTGGCTGGCTGGCTCAGGGCGGCCACGGGCTATGAAATTCCCCTCAAAAAACCGGGGGCAAGCCAACTGGATGGATTTATTCGATTGTCCAGCGATTGTAGTGGCACGTGGTATGGCAAGGAGGGTTACCATTTGATCGTTCAACCCCGCGGTGTGACCGTTAGCGCCGACACTCCCGCCGGGATTTTTTATGGAATTCAAACCCTGCGCCAGCTTCTGCCGCCTGATATTTTATCCATACGCCGGGCGGCGCGCCGGGACTGGATGGCGCCCTGCATGGAAATCACCGACTGGCCGCAATATCCGTGGCGGGGTTTCATGCTGGATGTGAGCCGGCATTTTTTTGATCGCCAAGAGGTGGAGCGAGTTTTGGACCTCATGGGCCTTTACAAATTAAACACCTTTCATTGGCATCTCACGGATGACCAGGGTTGGAGGATTCAGATCAGGCAATTTCCGAAGCTCACCTCGGTCGGGGCCTGGCGCCACGGGGTTGGCTTTGGATTGGACCCGCATTCCACCGCCTCTTATGACTCGCGCGGCCGGTATGGAGGTTTTTACACCCAGGAAGACATTCGTGAGGTGGTTGCCTACGCGGCGGCGCGGCATATCACAGTTGTGCCGGAGATCGAAATGCCAGGCCATTGCAGCGCGGCCCTGATGGCCTACCCTGAAATGGCCTGTCCGCATGCCATTGTAAGCCTGCCGGAAAGAGGTGGTGTGTTTAACGCCGTGTTTTGCGCAGGGAATGAGAAGGTGTTTGTTTTTTTGAACGACATCCTGCGCGAGGTGGCAGGATTATTCCCAGGCCCATTCATCCACCTCGGCGGGGATGAAGTGGATGGCGCGGCATGGCTGGCCTGTCCCCAATGCCAGGCGCTGATGCGGACCGATGGAATGACCTCCACGGGCGCGCTGCAGGGTTGGTTTATGCGCCGGGCAAATCATTTTGTTCGGACACAGGGCAAACGCATGGTGGGCTGGAGTGAAACCGGCGGTGGCACCCTTGCGCCGGATGCCGTGCTGATGGATTGGTCGGGCGGCGGTCCGCAAGCCGCCGCAACCGGAAGGGATGTGGTGATGTCACCGGAGGATTATTGTTATCTGGACCATTATCAATCCTTGCGCCAAAACGAGGAACCGAGAGCCATCGGCGGATTTCTCCCTTTGGAAAAGCTCTATTCATTCGACCCATGGCCACCCAAATTGAACCCAAGCCAGCGCACTCATATTCTAGGCGTGCAGGCCAACCTTTGGACGGAATACATTCCCAACCTCGGGCAGGCGGAGTACATGATGTTTCCCAGATTGGAAGCATTGGCGGAAGTGGCTTGGTCGCCTCCGTCAACCCGGGATTGGAATGGATTTGTAAACCGTGTAAAGTGGAATGAAAGGCGCCTGGACGTCCTGCATGTTCAGTTTCGTCCGGTGGGGAAGCCCAACTAAGATGAATCCAGCAATGCCAGCCAGTCTCCCTGCGCCATTAGACGCAGGATTCAAACCTGCTGCCCTCTTCCACAAGGCTTACTTGGCCTGCGCGGCGAAGGACTCAAATCAAATGCCGTTTGTGATAGGACTGGAACGCGAAAACGGACAATCCATATGCTTCGAGAGCCTGGTTGTCCCTGGTCGGCACCCGGCAACCTTGTTGCACGCCGAACGGTTGGTAAAATTCCTTCTTTGGTCCCGGGGCGGATGGAAATTAACCCTCGGCGGCCCTCGTGATCTGGCCGAAACCATAGGCAGAATCTATTCCTCCCGCGGCGCCCGCAGGTTTGATGCGAAGTTGATGGCGTCCGCTTACGGCAGGCCTTTTCAGGTCAAGATCACCTCCGCTGACAAGGTTCCCAGGAAAAAGGAATCAGGATTGGAGGCTGTGGGGCATTTGCGGGGATGTCGGATAGGTTTTGACCTCGGTGCAAGCGATTACAAAGTCTCGGCGGTGAAGGAGGGAAGGGTGGTTTTTAGCGAGGAGACGCGGTGGGACCCATGCAGCCATTCCAATCCAGATTATCATTACCATCACCTGGCATCTGCATTGCATCGTGCTGCAGCACACCTGCCAAGAGTGGATGCCATTGGTGGCAGCTCTGCGGGCATCATCGTGGACAATGAAATTCGTGTGGCATCCCTGATGCGATCGGTTCCCCGGCGGCATTTTTCCAGGGCTGCGTGCATTTTCAAAAGGCTGCAAAAAGAATGGGGGGTGCCCATGCAGGTCATGAACGACGGCGATGTGACAGCCTTGGCGGGTTCGTTGTCACTGGGCAGGCGTGGAATTTTGGGCCTGGCCATGGGATCCAGCCTGGCGGCCGGATTCATTGATGTTCAAGGCCATATTTGCGGATGGCTGAATGAACTGGCTTTTGTGCCGTTGGATCTCCAGCGTCATGCGCCCAAGGATGAGTGGTCCGGGGATCGCGGCACCGGGGTAAGCTATTTATCCCAACAAGCGGTGGGGCGCCTTTTGGGGCCAGCAGGAATAAAATTGCCCGATTCCATGCCGCTGCCCGAGCGATTGAAGGCGGTTCAAGATTTGATGCGGGACGGGGATGATCGTGCGGCTCTTATTTACGACACCTTGGGCGTTTATCTGGGATGCGCGCTGGCCCTTTATTCTGAATTTTATTCCTTTGATCAAGGCTTGATTCTTGGCCGCGTCACCAGCGGCCCTGGCGGCAATCATTTGCTGGAGAAGGCACGCAAGGTATTGCGATTGCACTTTCCGGAGGTTGCGGCAAAAATCAAGTTGAGCCTGCCGGACGAACGATCCCGGCGCGTGGGTCAATCTGTGGCAGCAGCCAGCCTGCCCCGGCTGGAACCGAAATCATGAAATTAAAATTCTCAAGAAATTCGGCTGAAATTTTTGTGCCGGATGGGAGGCCATTGAATGCGGCCCTCCGGCGTGTCACCCACTTGGGGGTGGGAGCGCATCAGGATGACTTGGAATTCATGGCTTTCCACGGCATCCAAGCCGGATTTGCCACGCCTGGCAAGGCTTTTGGCGGGGTAACCTGCACACAAGGAGGGGGCAGCGCCCGCAAAGGCCCCTATCAAGGATTTTCAGACAAGGCCATGCAGTCAATCAGGCGAAGGGAGCAAAACCAGGCTGCCTCCGTGGGCCGCTATGCATTCATGGTCCAGTTGGACCACCCCAGCAAGACCGTCAAGGATCCGCGCAACACTCGCCTCCAGGAAGACCTGGCCATGATTTTGGAGGTCACACGGCCTCAGGTTGTTTATACCCACAACCTCGCGGACAAGCACGACACCCATATTGCCGTGGCTGTGGCCGCCCTGCAGGCCCTTGGAACTTTGCCTCCACGACATCGTCCCGCTCAGGT
>DAIDJC010000224.1 GCA_027451565.1 Limisphaerales bacterium
CCCGACGCACCCGGCCAAATCCATCGGTTACCCCCAGTTCCTGCCAGCCATTGGCGCTATAGACGGTGCCGCAAAACTGTTCGGGATCAACGAAGGTTTCGACCAGCACGACCGGGTGGCCGTAACGGGCCTGCCAGTCGGCACTGAGCCGATCCAACGTCAGGCGCAGCGAACGGGAACCCAGATTGGGAAAGGTTTTGTGGGGTAGCAGCAGAAAACGGCAATTGTTGACCACCAGTGGAAGCCGGCGGCGGCGTTGCTCTTCAGTCCAGCCGATCCATTGGTCGCGGGCGCGCAGACGACGGGAGGCGGCGCAAAAGACCAGCACCCCCAGCCAGTTCCCATCCGCCGCAGTGATGGCGTAGAAAAGTTGCTCACCCACAGCGCGCACATCACCCAGATAATGATGTTTGGCCAGCAGGCGACGGGCTCGCCCTTTGGTCTTGGCCGTCGTGAGCAAGAGGATTTGAACCTCAGCCAGAGAGATTGAATTGCTGGATTGAGCAGCACGAAACCCTTCATTCATGCCCGAACTATGAAAAACTGTGAACGCAAAGTCCAGCACAATCTGTTAACCCACACATTCTTAATCACTTGCCTCTCTGGCTGAATTTTCCGTGGCTGTCCGACGCCCCCCGTTTCATTCGCCTTTTATGGCCTCGCCACTAGTTCCACTGGTTCTTGAGGCAAGGCTCAAGGCAGCGGGGGACGACCAGCCCAGACATGGATTCCTTCCCAGGTTTTATGGCTCACTTGCTTCAAGGACTGCCTGCAAATCGTGGATTTCTCGTGGATTTCTATCACGCCCTGGAGCACGCCGGTCTGGTGCTGGACCAAACGGCTGCTCAAAGACAAGGTCCGGGCCCTGATCCAGGAGACGCGTCAGCAAGGCGCCGGTCAACCCTCAGCCGCAGCCATGGAGAAAGCTTTGGACTACTTCGTCCGCAATGTGGACCGAATACAGTATGGCACCTTCCGGGCAGCAGGCTACTTCATCGGTTCAGGCGTGGTGGAAGCCGGCTGCAAGACCGTCATTGATGGTCGCTGCAAACAATCAGGCATTTTCTGGTCGGAGTGAGGTGCCCAAAACATCCTCGCCCTGCGCTTCATTCACAGTAGGCGCCGATTGAATGACTTTTGGAAATACAGATTCAATGAACAGGCTGCCAGTAACGATACCCTGTCGCTGGCTGCCTGAATGAAGAAATTTGTCTCACCCAATTAGGCTCTAAAAGCCGATTGACGATTCCGTGCTGCTTGCTATATTGCGGAGTCGTTTTTGTGAGGTAGTTCTCCAATAAAAACAATCAAAAAATAAAATTATGGCTGTCAAAGTTGCGATTAACGGATTCGGACGGATTGGGCGTTTGGTGTTTCAAGCCTTGGTTGACCAGGGGTTGCTCGGCAAAACCATTGACGTGGTTGCCGTGGTGGATGTCTCCACGGATGCTGATTATTTTGCGTACCAGCTCAAATATGATTCAGTGCATGGGCGTTTCAAGCACGCCGTGAGCACTGAAAAGAGCAATCCCGCGCTGGAGGAGGCGGATGTCCTGGTTGTCAACGGCCACAAAATCCGCTGCGTTGGAGCCGTGAAGGAACTCGCATCCCTCCCTTGGAAACAACATGGCGTGGAAGTGGTGATTGAATCCACCGGTCTTTTCACGGATAGCGAAAAAGCCAAAGGTCACCTCGCGGCCGGCGCCAAGAAGGTCATCATATCCGCTCCCGGCAAGGGCGAAGTGAAAACCATCGTCATGGGCGTGAACGAAGGCGAGTATGATCCCGCCAAGCATCACATCATTTCCAATGCAAGCTGCACCACCAACTGCCTCGCCCCCCTGGTGCATGTTCTCCTGAAGGAAGGATTTGGCATTGAGACGGGTTTAATGACCACGATTCATGCCTATACAGCCACCCAGAAGACCGTGGACGGCCCTTCCAAGAAGGACTGGCGCGGGGGCAGGGCGGCGGCCATTAACACCATCCCCAGCACCACCGGCGCTGCCAAGGCGGTTGGCGAGGTTTTGCCGGCTGTCAAAGGCAAGCTCACCGGCATGTCTTTCCGCGTGGCGACGCCTGATGTTTCCGTGGTGGACCTCACGGTCCGCACGGTCAAGGACACCAGCATTGAGGAAATTGATGCCGCCTTGAAAAACGCCTCCAAAACCTACCTCAAAAACATCCTGGGTTTCACCGATGAGGAATTGGTTTCCACCGATTTCATCCACGATGACCGTAGCTCCATTTATGACAGCCTGGCCACCCTGCAAAACAACCTGAAGGGCGAAAAGCGCTTCTTCAAGCTCGTGAGCTGGTATGACAACGAGTGGGGATACAGCAACCGCGTGGTGGACTTGGTGAAATACATCAGCCAAAAGGGAATATAAGGGTCATTTAAGCGGGGATTTGGTCCCCCAAAAGAATCCCTTCCATTCTTTCCATTGGCCCTTTCTGCGGGCCTTGAACGGCAAACCTGAATCAGGTTTGCCGTTTTTGCCTTGTGATGGGCAACTCAGGGCGCATCGCCACCTTTCGGCAGACTGCATAAAATGATCATCTTTGGTTTGGCTCCTGTTTTGGATTGTGATTGAATGACCCTCGCAGGGGCGTTCCAAGCATTGCATTATGAAATCCAATCCCATATTGAGCCACAATGTTCATTTGAACCGATGGGTGAATAAAATGGCGGCCTTGTGCCGTCCGGACCAAATTCATTGGGTGGATGGCTCCCGGGGGGAATACAACCAGCTATGTGATGGAATGGTGAAGCAGGGCACGTTGACGCGGCTGAACCGCAAGGAGTGGCCGGGCTGTTTTCTGGCCCGTTCTGATGCCAGGGATGTGGCCCGCGTGGAGGAGAGGACGTTTATTTGTTCGCTCTCCCAAAATGCAGCCGGACCCACGAACAACTGGATGGAGCCTTTTGCCATGCGCCGAAAACTGAGGGGATTGTTTCAGGGCTGCATGGCCGGGCGCACCATGTACGTGCTGGCATTCAGCATGGGGCCGGTGGGGTCCCCCATGTCCCAGATCGGGGTTCAACTCACCGATTCCCCCTATGTTGTGGTCAGCATGCGGATCATGGCCCGGATTGGACGGAAAGTTTTTGCCTTGATTGACCGGGATTTCAAGCGGGTCGTGCCCTGCATGCATTCGGTGGGGGCGCCCCTGGGCCCGGGCGCAAAGGATGTTCCATGGCCCTGCAATGATGAAAAATACATCGTGCATTTTCCTGAAACACGGGAGATTTGGAGTTATGGTTCCGGGTACGGCGGCAATGCTTTGGTGGGTAAAAAATGTTTTGCACTGAGGATTGCCAGTGCGATGGCGCGTGACGAAGGCTGGCTGGCTGAACACATGTTGATCCTGGGCGTGGAGGATCCGCGCGGTGAAAAGACCTATGTGGCAGCGGCGTTCCCGAGCGCCTGTGGCAAGACCAACTTTGCCATGATGATTCCTCCGGAGCCGATGAAGAAAAAAGGCTGGAAAGTTTGGACGGTGGGGGATGACATTGCGTGGATCAAGCCTGACGCCGCGGGCCGGTTGCATGCCATCAATCCCGAGGCGGGTTTTTTTGGGGTGGCGCCAGGCACCAGCATGCGCACCAATCCCAATGCCATGGCTGCCTTGAGGAAAAACACCCTGTTCACCAACGTGGCGCTCACCGATGACGGCGGGGTCTGGTGGGAGGGAATGACCGAGCAACCGCCATCCCACCTTGTGGATTGGCAGGGGCGGGATTGGACACCCGCCCTGGCGCGGGAAACAGGGGCTTTGGCCGCGCACCCGAACGCGCGGTTCACCGCCCCCGCAGCCCAATGCCCCACCATGGACCCGGATTGGGAAAAGCCCGAGGGTGTGCCGATCAGCGCCATCATTTTTGGAGGGAGACGCGCCACCACGCTGCCGCTGGTTTACCAAACCTTTAACTGGTCCAGCGGGGTTTACGCCGGCGCCACCATGGGGTCGGAAATGACCGCCGCCGCCGCCGGCACGGTCGGCAAAGTCCGGCGTGATCCCATGGCCATGATCCCTTTTTGTGGTTATCACATGGGTGATTATTTCCGGCACTGGATCAACATCCAGCGGCGCCTGAAGGAAACACCGCGCATTTTTAATGTGAACTGGTTCAGAAAAAACGGGGCAGGCGCCTATTTGTGGCCCGGTTTCAGCCAAAACCTGCGTGTGCTCAAATGGATTGTGGACAGGGTTCGTGGCCGGGCCTTGGGCCGGGAAACCCCCATCGGCTGGGTGCCGCGCTATGAGGATTTCGACTGGGATGGCCTCGATTTTCCCCGGGAACAGTTTGAATCTTTGCAGGAATTTGACCGGGCTTCATGGCGGATGGAAATCATAGGGCAGGGGGAATTGTTTTTTGACCTGCATGACAGGCTGCCCAAGGAATTGGTGTACGAAAGGGAGTTGCTGATCTGCCGGATGTGACCCTGTCTATTCTCGGCAAAGGTTTGTCGAAAGGCGGGGCCGCCCGGAAATCTTTGCATCCCGGTCGAGTTGACGCATCCCGGTGAATGTTCTTTAAACGGAATTCCTGTTATTCAAGGCAATCGAGTTTGTTGCCCGCTTAATCAAATGGAGCGGCATCAAAAAAGTTGAAGGTTTGCCTGTCCTGCAATCATTAAAGAGACCTGATGCAGGGCAAAACCAAGCTGGGCCGCCAGGGGGTCTTTTGCCAAAACAACGGGATGGGACCCGGGAAGAAAGCTGGGAACGTGGTGAAAACAACCTCACTTGGCGTGATGAGAGAGGCCCTGCAATTCAAGACGCAGGCGGGCAAGGATGAGGACAAAGATTTCGGTGAAAAAAAACCGGGTGAAAAAATTCCAAAGGAAGATGAAAACTTGACGGTTTGAAGGATCTGCATTGAGATGGATAAGGACTGCTATGGCCGAACCGAGAAGGGCAAAAATGGAGGCCCAGCGGGCGTTGACCACCAGCGCCACCAGCGCGGCGGTGATCGGCTGCTGTGCGCCGTCGGTGAAGACGACGCCGAACAGATATTCGTTCCAGATGCCGGTGAACTGCCAGATCACGGTGACGATGAGGATGGGCGGCGAAAGCGGCAGGATGATCTTGTAGAAGAT
>DAIDJC010000225.1 GCA_027451565.1 Limisphaerales bacterium
CGGGCTGTAACGACGGCGACAGCAAAACTCCAGGGCAAAAGTGCCGTCGCCCGGAGGGTTTTCGCGCCAAAGCCGGTCTGGCGTTGTTGCTCCTCGGTCGCAGACCCGCAGGGGGTGTGCTCCCTCGTCGTGCCTAGCCGGACCGGCTTGGGTACGAAAACAGCATCCTTCCGAATTTTCAGACAGGCTCTGAAGCATTTAAATGAATCTTTTGACAGCATGGCGTATCAAGGGATAATGGGCTTCACCCCTTACATGCGCCGTAGCATGGAAAAACCCGACAAAGAAAATTGAACCATCAAACCCCGCCTTACCCGCCAGATTGGGCCCGCCTTATTGGGCAGGATCGAAAAGACCTTGGGCTTCCTGCATGAGAACCCTGGCAAAAAGCCAGTCGAACCAAAAGCCATTGATGGCGCCACCACGATCCATTCCCGCAGTGAATTTGGCCTCTATGGCAGACCGACCCAGCCTATACTCCGAATCGGCCACGGAAAAATCATGCATTTTCCAACTGGCCATTGCCAGAATGACATGGGCCGTGGCGGCACGGGGCGCATTGAACTCGGGGTAAGCCAGGCAACGGTGGCACCATGTGGATGCCTCCTGGTAATTGCCCTGGCGGTAATCCATCAAAGCCAGCGAGATGCACTGCCAGGAAGCTCGGAAATCACCATCCTGCGAATTGGTGATGGCTGATTTAAACTGTTGGAGAGTGACATCAGCGAGTGGTTTGAGGGCTTGAAACAGACTTGCATCCGCAGGCATCAGAAGGCTGATTTTGACAATACGGTCCGTGGCAGGGGATGAAGGATCGCCCAACCGCTTGACAGCCTCCAATCGGAACTGGTTATATCGGGTGTAATCACCCATTTCCGCCAGGACAGCCCCGCATTCGAGGCAATCAAGAGTTTCCACGTCCCAGCCATCCAATTGATCCACGGTTAAAAGCTGGCAAAAGCAATCCGCAGCCGGCGCCCATCGGCCAGCACAGGCATGCCATTCCCCGAGAGACCTCAGGACGGCAGCCCCCTCCAAGGAGGGCTGGATAAAGGATACCGAATTAAGCAACTCGTTTGCTTCCTGATATTTTTCCCGGCTTACAAGAAGGGTCATCTTGGTAATGGTCTCTCTCAATTCCGCCTGCCGCCTCAAGTCAAACTCTCTTTGTTCAGCGGCCACGGCGCGTTCTTTGGCCTGCCGTTCCTTAAGGAAAAGGAATGTGGAGGTTCCCAATCCCGCAAACAGAGCAATCATCACGGCTGTGCCTGCGGCAAAGACCACCTTGTTGCGACGAACCAGTTTTTGAAAACGATAGAGACGGCTGGGCGGCCTGGCAGTAATGGGCTCGTTGTTGAGGTAATGCCTGACATCAAGGGCCAAGCCATTGACCATTTCGTAACGACGACGGCGGTCCTTCTCAAGAGCCTTCATGACGATCCAGTCCAGGTCGCCGCTCAAAAGGCTCACTAATTTGGGTAATTCCACCTGCCGCTGCCGGGTGACGGTGCGCTGTTCTTCCCCTTGCAGGGTGGTGACCATGGCCGATGGACGAGGAGGATCCTTTTCACGCAAAGTTCGCCGCATTTCATCCAAACCTCCCTGGACAAGTTTTTGAGGATCAAATGGTGTTTTGCCGGTGAGCAATTCATAGAGCAAAACTCCAAGACTGTAAATATCGCTGCGGGTGTCCACATCCAAACCACTCATCTCGGCCTGTTCGGGACTCATGTAAGCCGGCGTGCCTATCATTTGCTCATAAGCCGTGAAGAGGGTGTGGTCGGTCAGTCGCAGCTCCGTGGCCTTGGCAATGCCGAAATCAATGACTTTTGGCACACCGACGCCATCGTAGAGGGTGACGAGTATATTTGAAGGTTTGATATCCCTGTGAATGATGCCTTTCTGATGGGCGTGCTGGATGGCCTGGCAAATTTGAATGAATAAATCTAGGCGCTGGCGGGTATCGAGACTGTTTTGATTGCAGTAATCGGTGATTTTGATGCCGCGAACAAGCTCCATGACAAAAAATGGGCGGCCAGTGTCAGTTGCCCCTGCATCAAGGACCTTGGCTATGTTTATGTGATCCATCAGAGCCAGGGCTTGTCTTTCCGCCTCAAAGCGGGCTATGACACTTTTGGTGTCCATTCCCAACTTGATTATTTTCAAGGCTACAAACCTTCGGATGGGCATTTCCTGCTCGGCCATGTAAACGATGCCGCATCCACCTTCACCCAGGCGTTGAAGGAGTTTGTAGGCACCAATCCTCCGGCCGATTTCCTCATCCACGCCGGGTTTGGAGAGGAGCACGGCCTTCGCCTCTGGATCGTCGTCGGTCAATTGCTGGACCACTTGGCTGTTGACTTTGGCACCGGTTTGGAAAAATCGGTCGGCGACCTCGCCGCTTCCCAGCAGCGATTCCAACCGGGCCCGCAGGGCAGGGTCACCCGCGCAGACCTGATCCAAAAAGGCCTGGCGGGCGGGGCCTGAAGGCAAAAGACGCGCCGCCTCATACCATTTTTCTTCCTCGTGCAATCGAGTCATTTCAGTTGAGCCCATTTGCAATGCGACAAGCAGGGACTAAAACCGCCAAAAGGCGGCCAAAGAATTGGCGCATCCGGTTCAGGATTGACGGCGCATTTCCTCAAAAAGCCAGGCCTTGGCAAAGGCCCACTGCCTTTCGACCGTTCGCTCCGCAACCCCAAGATGCTCTGCGACCTGTTGGTTGGTCAGGCCGCCAAAAAACTTCATGACCACTATTTTACCCTTTTCTGGATCCACAGCTCGCAGACGCGCCAAAGCTTCATCCATCAAAAGGAGGGTGTCGTCAGTCAAAGCCTCGGGAATATCCATCTCTGCAAGATTGGCACGAATGAGATGGCCTCCATGTTTGAGACGGGATTTCTTCCGGGCATTTTCGATAAGAACACGCCGCATGGCCTCTGCCGCCGCAGCGAAAAAATGAGCCCTGTTGGCCCATTTTTGGTCCCGCCCCCCCGTGAGCCGCACCCAAGCCTCATGCACCAATGCGGTGGCCTGCAAAGTCTGACCGGCGGATTCCTGGGCCATGCGCGCCGCAGCCAGATGCCGCAACTCCTCATAAACCAAGGGCAGCAATTCTTCCGCAGCTTGATGAGGATCCTTGCTCCCATCCTTTAAAAGACGGGTAAGTTCACCCGATTCACTGGAATGCATTTCCATTTTAGATAAATCTGACGTTGAACCCGTCAATGGATTTTGTTGGGCGGCAAAAACCACCCACGCATCCATCAAGGCACAGGGCTTTCGTTGCATCTTACGGGACCGGCGCCATATTGGCCAGCCTGTCTTGGAAGACGCCGAAATGACCGGTTGAGTAGCACAGATGGCAAATGCCTCTGCTTGCCTTGCGAAATTTCAAGCCATGGATGACTTGGAACCTGGTTTGTTATTTTTCTGAACCTTTCTGCGTGCAACTGCTGCCTTATGCATCAGGGCGCGCCTTAAATTCTTGCCGCTGGCCGAGACTGCCTTTTGGATGGGACTGACTGGACGCCGCATTTTCTTTTTCTCCACCCTGACTCCCGCTCTGGAAACAACCTTCTTCCCATCTGCCAGTCTTTTCATTTGCCCGGTCTTCTGCCGCAGAGTCCCCGCTGGGCGCGGCTGTGGTGGCGGGAGTGGCGGGGGTTTTCCCGCCACAAGCGGATTGGGGGCAGGCTGCGGCTGGCCCGCGCCACCGGCTATAGATGCCAATTCAATGCCAAAGACATCAGAAATTTCCGCTTCGCTCATGGCCGCGGTATCTGCAGACTTTTCCGATTGACGCACGGCCTCAGCAGCGGATGCCTGGCTGATAAGATCAGCGGGATCCACGCCGCGAAGTTTGAAAAGGAGTTCCGGGCTTTGATCCAGCCGCGCGCCAATCCCGTACAATGTCGCTGCGACATGCTTGCACAAATCGGCCCAATCCGGACAAGAGCAATCCATGTCAATTTCCCCGGGTGTGGGGAACAGCCCGAGTTTGGGGCGGGTCACGATTTGCATGACCGAAGAGGAGAGCCTGCCTTGAAGCAACTCGATGAGGGAATCAATTTTCCCGGCACACTCGGTTTGGATGGATTTCCAAAGATCCGGCTTGAGTGGCTTGATCTTGATTTCGATCTGGTAAAGCGTTGATCCGGAGACCCGGGCGGCAATTTTCCCCGGCCCAATTTGCAGATCAACCACGGATCCATTGCGCACATAGCTCCTGCCCCTCGGCAAGCGGTTGGCATAGTCGCTGTAGGCTTCCAAATTATCGCACCAAGCCTTACCCCAGAAAGTATGGGCGATTTTGCGTCCATCCAGTTGAACAGGAGACGCAGTGTGGCCGGTGGTTTTGGCGAGCTTTTGCATTTCACGCGCGGCTTGAGCCCGACGCGCAGCCACCGGAACATAAGGTCTCCAATTAAAGCCCCAGCTCATGGTATTTTGAAATTATTGACATTTGAATTTTCAACATTCTAATCTGAACTCATAGCCCTTATATCCAACGCCACGAATCGAAGCAATTCGGAATTGCTCATTTCCGTCATCAATTTTTCCGCGCCTTCTCCCAGAATATCCCCTGCCATGGCGCGCTTGGCGGCGATCACCTCGTTGATGCGCTCCTCAAGGGTGCCCCGGCAAATGAATTTATGGACCATGACATTTTGTTTTTGGCCGATGCGAAAGGCGCGGTCGGTGGCTTGGTTTTCCACGGCAGGATTCCACCAACGATCAAAGTGGACCACATGCGATGCGGCAGTAAGATTGAGGCCGGTGCCGCCCGCCTTGAGGGAAAGTACAAAAAAAGGCGGTCCTCCCTCGCGTTGGAAGGCATCCACCAATTGTTTTCGCTTGCCCACCGGCGTGCCACCATGAAGGACCAACCCGGGCTGACCAAAGACCGCTTCCAAGTGCCTGGATAAAGGGTCGGTGATTTCACGGTATTGGGTGAATACCAGGACTTTTTCCTGTTTGGCTGCGATGCCTTCGCATAATTCGGCCAGCCGATGGAATTTTCCGCTGTCGGCCGAATCATAGGCCCCGTCACCAAGCCATTGGGAGGGATGATTGCAAAT
>DAIDJC010000226.1 GCA_027451565.1 Limisphaerales bacterium
AATGCCAGTTGGGACCACTCCTATTTGTTGAGCTTGCTGGGCGTCGAACCAAAAGAAATTTAGATGCGTCTGCCCTGCTCTCTGCGGCTCCGGCTCCGGACAATGGCAAACCATCCAGATCCCTTGCAAGGCCGTCCGTGGACAAGGATATCACCTCATCCACAAACGACAATGCTGCCAACTGCCAACTGCCGACATCGTTTCAATCCAACCTTCCTGAATCCTCACCTTGTCGGATTACTTTACCAATTCGTAGTATTGGGCGCCATTGCCCGGCACAGGAATGGATGCCTGCCATTGCCCGCCGATGATTTGTGGAATGATACCCGATGGCGACCAAAGGCCGGACGTCAGATTCGTGCAAGTCAGGATGGTGTATCCAGCAGAGGCCAGAGACCAATAGAGAGTCAGGTTGGTCACCGAATTGGAGAAATGCACGGACGGCGGGGTGTTGACCAATAATTGATTTTGGCCCAGAGCATCCGTGGCGGCCACCTCGGCAGGCCCCAGCGCCCCATTATAAATGCGGAGCTCAGAAATGGACCAGTCCAGGTAGGCATCGGCTGTATAGAGGGAGCGACCGATATAGGCATACTCATTTCCCACCGAACTCAGCGGGTCGGTAATACCGCTGAAAGTGGAGGCCAGGACGCCGTTGGTATAGAGGTTGATTTCGCCGAGCGGACAGTTAAAAACGCAAGTCAGGTGCAGGTTGGTGGACAAGCCAAGGGAGGATGGAAGATTTCCTCCCTGCTCCCCCTTGTAGCCAGGGTCCACCGCACTGATGGTTGCACGGCCCAGGTTGGGGTTGAAAAAAACATAGTCGTAACCATCTCCGCTCGTGTCGGTGTTGCCGAATGAAAAAAGATAAGCAAAAGGCGGCGATGTGGTTGATCCTGAAATATTGGGAATCCACATTTCAATGGTGGCCGCCGAATCATTGGTCAGAATCCCGCCAGGCAGGTTCAAATACTCACTATTGGTCGAGACAAACGTCAACATTCCACCGCCAAAAGTCCCCCCGTTGGGCAGGGTCCCATTCCAGACGGGTCCGCCCACCAAATCCGTCACGGTATTCCCGGAAAGCTGGTTGAAACTGTAGCGATGAGCCAATATCACGGGAAGGTATGTCACCTGCACCGCCTGCGTTGCCGAAAGGCCCAAGGCGGGATAGCTGGCAATGATGTTCGCCGTTCCCGGACCAATCCCCGTTATGTTGCCATTGATATCGACCGTGGCCACATTGGTGTTGGACGATGCCCAAATAAGGGCATGGTTGGTATTGGAGGTAAGGTCCACCCAACTGCCCGACATCTCTCCAAGAACCGTTGAGGCGATTGTCTGGCCGGTGGTGATGCCCGGTGAAAATTGAATGGATAGATTGGTGTAGTTTTGAATTCCACCCGCACCTAACCGCAGAATGGAAAGTGAGTTGGCAGGAAGCATCACCGTGAAGTTGGTTCCTGCATTGGAAATCATATTCGTCACGGGAAAAACATGGGTGGCATTGGCAAAGGAATTTTCATCTGCCGCGCTTCCCGAGGTTAACTGGATCATTGAGGCATTGGGGGAGACAGACGCCACGCCATTCAATTGAAAGGTGGTTTCCATGGGGTTGTTGTAGGGATTCACGGCCTTGACAATAATTTGATCTGAATCATGGGAATAAGTGGAGGAAACCAGCAAACCCCCGGAGGGATTTGGCAGTGTCACGTCCTGCACCAGGTTGGTGGCCGCCTGCACCTCATTGGTTCCCAGATAACATTTCGCCTCCAGGTCGTTGACTTCAATCTTGATGTAGTACCATGTGTTGGAGGCAATATATTGAGGCGTCTGCGCATAGGTTGTCTTGCTGCCTCCCACCATCTGCTCAATGCCATCCTGGGTGTCCCCCCAGCCGCCAATGTTCCACCAAGTCCAGTCGTAATCATCCAGCACGTTGAAAAGCACCAGAAACCCCTCATCCCCGCCTGTTTTCATGGCCTGCAGCGTGACCGTGTAATTCGCCCAGTTTGTGCTGGCCTGGTTTGTATAGGTGGTATAACAGTCCGTGGTGATCCCATTTTGCTGGTAAACACCGCCGCCCACGCTCCACGACCCGT
The DNA here is from genome assembly GCA_027451565.1 of Limisphaerales bacterium. Lineage (GTDB taxonomy): Bacteria > Verrucomicrobiota > Verrucomicrobiia > Limisphaerales > UBA11358 > UBA11358. The sequence continues at coordinate 2,103 of DAIDJC010000226.1, forward strand.
TAAAAACACTCCAATCCTGAGCGCCCTGCTGTGCAAAATCACTCTGGTACAAGGTCACCCCGTTGCTGGTCACCACCACGTTCGTGTATTGCACGGAGGTGTTCCAGGATCCCAGCCCGATGCTCCCGTGCGTTGTGGCCACGAAATTGCTCACCACATCCACCGCGCAGGGCAAAACCGTGTCACCCCGGTTTCGCGAAAACATCTGCTGGACATAATAGGAGGGCGTGCCGAAAACCTGCGAACCATTGTAGTAGATCAAATCCGGATGCCATTGCAGTCCGTTGACATTGCCAAAGAGGGGGGCATAGGATGCCATCCGCACAATATCCGAGTTGCGCTCGATTCCGGTCATGAAAGCCGCCTCACCCAACGCCGCTGACAAATTGCCGTAGGTGCCGTAACCCGACGTCACCGCATACTCGCCCACAAACACTTTGGGACCGCTTCGGCTGTAATGGTCATACATGGTGGCATAGGAAATGAAGGTTGCCGGACTTTCGTAATAGTGCTGGTCCTCATACTCGACCGGGGTGGCGGTTGGTATTCCGCCCCAATTGGGCACGATCAAATGCATGGAGGGGTAATTGGATTTGATGGCGCTGTAAAAGAGGGCGTAACGATCGTTGTAATAGGTTCCGCCATTTTCATTCCCGATCTCCATGTACTGCATGTTATAGGGATTGGGATGCCCGTTGGCGGCGCGGACTGCGCCCCAGGTTGTGTTGGTATCGCCGGTGGCATACTGGATTAAATCCAGCGCATCCTGCACCCACGGCCCCATTTGATCGAGCGGGACCGTGTTGTTGGTGGATCCATTGTAGCCCAAGGCAAGGCCTGCGTTGATGTCATAATGCAGCTCCATTCCCATGTCTTCGCACTGTCGAAAGGCTTCGTCCAATCCATAACCATCCGTGGACCAGTATCCCCATGCATCATTGTCATGCCCGGGCCTCTGCGAGATGTCACCAATGGTTTTTTTCCAACGCACAGAATTCATGAGGTTATCAGCCTCAATAAAGTTGCCGCCGGGGTAGCGCAGAAACGAAGGCTTCAAGTCCACCAGCATGCTGGCCAGGTCAGACCGCAGGCCGTTCGTGCGGTTGTTGAAGGTTGCGGCCGGGAAAAGGGAAACGATGTCCACCCAGACCGTACCCGGCGCGTTGAGGCTCAAGACAAGTTGCGCATTGGTATCCGTGGCGCTGGATACCAATGAGGCAGTGTATTTCTGCCAGGACCCGGTCAACCGGCTGAACGATGCCTGCGCGTAAACCGTGCCGCCGCTGGAGTTCTCCAACCGCGCCACGATCGGACCTGTAAACCCATTGGTGCTCATGGCATAAAAACTCAAGTTGTATGACGCCCCTGCCTGCACGTTCATCCCCCAATAACCGTTATTGGCCGCCCCAACACTGCCAGCGCCGGATGTCATGGTCAGCTTGAGCGAGTTGGGTATATTCGTATTCAACGGCTGGGTGGCATCCACGGCCATGGACCCCACGGCCGACCCCTGGGTGACGAAAGTCCAATAGTCCGGGTTGGCGGCATCATAAAAGGAGCGATCCCGAACCATCTCGGCATAAAGTCCGCCATCGCCGGCAAAATTAATTTCCTCAAAAAAAATGCCGAACAAATTTGAACTGACCAGGGCTCCGGGTTGATTGACTTGAATGGTGACATCAGCCGCTGTCTGGCCCACAAGCGCCGACCCGGCCAGAATTTCCAAACCAACCAGGATTAATAACAATTTATTGAGCTTCATATTAAATTCGACTTTGCATGATGTGCCCCGATTCGAGGAGCGCCACACATCTGGTTTGATGGAAAAACATCACGAGGGCACATCGCCTGAATGATAGAAATGAAACGGCAACCCCCGACGTTCCCCTTCTCTCCTTCCAGGATACTCACACCAAGCCAGCTTCATGGAATGTCCGGAGCGGATTTCCCGTCCAACACACCCAATGGCTGACGTCTTGGAAACGCCAGGTTTATTCACTGGTTTGGGTAAATCACCACCAAAAGTAAACACCTGCCCCGCCGTTTGGATTTGGAGTCGCCCTTACTATGGTGGGATTGTTATAATTAAACTTCTGCCAGGCCACATGATTGTCCAAGTAGGTCAAGTTGCCCCCGGCAGGAAGCACCCCATTCAGATGGGCGGTCTTATGAATAAAGGGCGTGCCATCCGGATTCTGAGCGCCACCTGTGATATGATTCCAAACATCACCTCCGAGATTGGCGCCTGCTTTCTGGGAAATGATGGCACAGGAAAGCACGGGGGTGTCGGTGGGGATTCGGCCTGGTTGAAGAAAAGACGTGATCAGGTTGGTGGAATAGGGAGGCGAAATCTGGGCAAAGGTGTCAGGATAGGCAGCCGCATACCCCGTTACGTGAATGGCTGGGTTGCCCGAATAATTCCAGATCAGGTTATTATCCTGGTCTGAAAACGAGGGATCATACATGATATTACGCTGGCTGCCGTTTTGGGTGAGGTTGGTGACTGTATTATCCGGCACATCCCATGGCCAGACGGCGGGCGTGCTTGGCGAACCAGGGAGGCCGCTCGTCACCACCCCGGGAAGTTTGTCATTGAAATCATTGGCATAAATCCTCAGGGCCATGCCGTACTGGCGCAGATTGCTGGCGCAGGATATTCGTTTGGCTCGTTCCTTGGCGCTGGTCAAAGCCGGCAGCAAAAGCGCCGCGAGAATGGCGATGATGGCAATCACCACCAACAACTCAATGAGGGTGAACGCTCCGTGGCATTGGATTTCCTTCTTTGCTTTATTTTTAAAAACTCCCAATTTCATATTCATTTTCTTTTCCAGCCAGCCCGCGCCCCGTACGCGTGGAGCAGCGGGCTGGCTGAATTTTCCTGACAGCCGATTATGGATGCCGCAGGCGGTAGAACACCGTCGGCGACAGTTTGTTGATGGCGATGTTGGTGGATGTCATGCC
>DAIDJC010000227.1 GCA_027451565.1 Limisphaerales bacterium
GAAGCCGACGCGGATTACGTGCTGGCTCTCAAGGGTAACCAGGAAAAGGTCCACGAGGAGGTCAAAAGCTTCTTGGATGCCACCTTGGAAGAAAAGCAACGTCTCGGCCCCCCAGGCGCGGTGGTCCCCAAAGCAGTGCAAACCCTCCAAGTCTTTGAAACCGTGGAAAAGGATCATGGTCGCCTCGAAACCCGAAGATATTATCAAAGCGACTGTCTGGAGTGGTTTGCGGATAAAGGAAAGTGGGAGGGACTGGCGTCCGTCGGTTTGGTCGAGTCGGCCCGTGAACTGGACGGCAAAACCACCATGGAGCGTCGTTATTACCTCTCCAGCCTCAAGTTGGGTGTGGAAACATTTGCTCGGGCTGTGCGGGGCCATTGGGGCGTGGAAAACAAACTCCACTGGGTGATGGACGTGTGTTTTGGCGAGGATCAGAGCCGGGCACGCGCCGGCTACGCCGCCGAAAACCTGGCCACCCTGCGCCGGTTGGCCCTGAACCTATTGAAGCGGGAGAAGACAAAAAACGCGGAATCCGCGGCAAAATGCTCAATGCCAGTTGGGACCACTCCTATTTGTTGAGCTTGCTGGGCGTCGAACCAAAAGAAATTTAGATGCGTCTGCCCTGACAAATTTCCAATCCTCCAAGGCATTGCCGGGTGTTTTTCCGGGATGGACGTCCTGTTTTTGGGCGTGTGGGAAGGCTGTTGTGGGTGGGAGCAGGGAAGAGGATTGTGCGTCTCACAGCGTGGGATTTGGGGTGGTTCCTGAGCGGTGAATTTGAAAATTAAGTTGCATTGTGTGCGGGTGAAGGCTTAAAGATGGACTGCATTGCATGGGAAAAGCACTGATCATCGCGGAAAAACCCTCAGTGGCCAATGACATATCAAAGGCCTTGGGAAAGTTTGAAAAGCACGGGGACTATTTTGAAAATGACCGCTACGTTGTCTGCTCGGCGGTGGGTCATTTGCTCACGATTGTGCCTCCGCCCGGGGTGGAGGCTGCGCGGGGCAAGTGGACCTTCAAATGTCTGCCGGTCATTCCGCCGCACTTTGACCTGGCGCCCATCGAACGCAACGAAGCCCGCCTGCGGGTCCTCGGCAAATTGATCAAGCGCAAGGATGTGGACCGCCTGATCAATGCCTGCGATGCCGGGCGCGAGGGGGAACTGATTTTTCGCAACATCATCCGCTTTACCAAGGCGTCGCAACCCATTCAGCGCTTGTGGCTGCAATCCATGACGCCTGCTGCGATACGCGAGGGTTTTGAAAGTTTGCGGACGGATGAATCCATGCAGCCGCTGGCGGATGCGGCCACCAGCCGCAGCGAGGCGGACTGGCTGGTGGGCATCAACGGCACGCGGGCCATGACCGCCTTTAATTCCAAGCTGGGGGGCTTTTTTAAAACCACCGTGGGCCGGGTCCAGACACCCACGCTCGCCATCCTGGTGGAACGGGAGGAGCGCATCCGCAAGTTTGTGCCCCGCGATTATTGGGAGGTGATCGCCACCTTTGAGGCGGCGGGTGGAAACTATGAGGGGCGCTGGTTCGACGAGGCTTTCGCCAGGTCCGAAACCGATGACCAGCTTCGCGCCGAACGCGTCTGGGAAAAGGCCAAGGCGGAGGGCATCCGCACCAAATGCCTGGGCCAGCCCGGTGTGGTGACCGAGGAAAGCAAGCCCACCACCTCGCTTTCCCCGCTTTTATATGACCTCACCAGCCTCCAGCGCGATGGAAATGCCCGGTTCGGATTCAGCGCCAAAAACACGCTGGCGGTGGCCCAATCCCTTTACGAAAAACACAAGGTCCTGACCTATCCACGCACAGATTCACGAGCCTTGCCGGAGGATTATCTGGCCACGGTCAAATCCACCATGGGAATGCTCCGGGACGTGACGGGGTATGGCACTTTTGCCTCAAAAATTCTGGAGGAAGGATGGGTTCACCCGAACAAGCGCATTTTCAACAACGCCAAGGTTTCCGACCATTTTGCCATCATCCCCACCACGCTGGCGCCAAAAGGACTGAGCGAGCCGGAACAAAAATTGTACGATTTGGTCACAAAGAGGTTTCTGGCCATTTTTTACCCTGCGGCGGAGTTTCTGGAAACCCAGCGCATCACCCGCGTGGCGGGGGAGGCGTTTAAAAGCTCGGGCAAAGTGCTGGTCAAACCCGGCTGGCTGGCTGTTTACGGCAAGCAATCGGACTCTGACGAGACACCCAGCCTGGCGCCGGTCCAACCGGGCGAGAAGGTTCGCAACCTGGGAATCGAAGTGAAGGAGAACATCACCAAACCTCCCGCACGTTACACCGAGGCCACCCTGCTATCGGCCATGGAAGGAGCGGGCAAATGGGTGGAAGACGATGAGCTGCGCGAGGCGATGAGCGAAAAAGGCCTGGGAACCCCGGCCACCAGGGCTTCCATCATCGAAGGCTTGATTTCCGAAGATTATGTCCACCGCGTGGGGCGCGATCTCCAGGCCACCGCCAAGGCCTTTTCCCTGATGGAATTGCTCAACGGCCTGGGCATTCCTGAATTGACCAAACCCGAGTTGACCGGGGGCTGGGAATTTCAGCTCAGGGAAATGCAACGGCGTAAAATCAGCCGTGACCAGTTCATGTCCGGGATAGCGGACATGACCCGGCGCATCGTGGACCGGGCCCGCCAATACGAGCACGACACCATCCCCGGCGATTTTGGAACCCTCAAGGTGGCCTGTCCCAAGTGCGGGGGCGAAATTCACGAGCGATACAAGCAGTTCCAATGCGTGGGCTGCGATTTTGCCGTGTGGAAAACCTTGTGCGGGCGCATGTTTGAAATGGAGGAGGTGGAGAAACTCATCACCCAGCGCCAGGTCGGGCCATTGCAGGGCTTCCGAAGCAAGCAGGGGTTCCCCTTTGCCGCGCTCTTGAAAATGAACGCCGAGTTCAAGGTGGAATTTGACTTCGGGAATGAATCGCAGGACGGCACCCCGCAGGCTCCCGTGGATTTCACCGGAAAGGAATCCCTCGGGGCCTGTCCCAAGTGTGGCTCGGGGGTGTTTGAAAACGGCATGAACTATGTCTGTGAAAAACAGGCGGGTTCAACCCGGTCTTGTGATTTCAAAACGGGCAAGATTATTTTGCAGCAGGAAATTTCAACGGACCAGGTCCGCAAGCTGCTGGCGGAGGGCCGCACGGAACTGCTCAAGGGATTTGTTTCAAAAAAGACCAACCGCAAGTTCGAGGCGTTCCTGGTTCTCAAGGAAGGAAAGACGGCTTTTGAGTTCAAACCACGCGAGAAAAAGGGCGGGGCGGGCAAATCCTCCGAACCCCCTCCCAAGGTGGATTTCACCGGAAAAACCGAGGTGGGCCAGTGCCCGAAATGCAAGGGCAAGGTCTTTGACACCGAGCGGGCCTACCTCTGCGAGAACCTGCAAGCCGCCAAATCATGCAAGTTTAAGATCGAAAAGGTCATCCTGGAGCAGCCCATACAACAGGCCCAGGCGCGCAAAATCCTGGCAGACAAAAAATCAGACCTGCTCTCGAATTTCATTTCCAAGGCGGGAAAACCCTTTCCGGCATGGCTGGTCATGGATAAAAAGGGGAAAATCACATTTGAGTTTCCAGAGCGTGAGGATTGACCCGCGCCTCCGGCTGCCTTGACCGGGCGGTTCCCAGCCATGATGGGGAATGAGACCATAATGGCCGGATGGTTTGAATTACCCGCCCGCGGACGGGCCGGTCATGAGCCATGGTTCACGCCGTCCTGACCACTGCATTTTCATGAAACTGCATCATCAAGCCCGCGGGTCCGGCCCGCCCATGATCTTTCTCCACGGGCTTTTGGGTTCTTTGGATAACTGGAATCCCGTGGCCCAGGCGTTTTCAGACAGTCACTCCGTTTATTGCCTCGACCAGCGGAATCATGGAGCATCCCCGCACGCCGATGTGATGGATTATCCCCTCATGGCGGAGGATTTGAATGAATTTTTTGAAACTCATGGCATTCAATCTGCCGTTGTGGTGGGGCATTCCATGGGTGGCAAGGTGGCCATGGAGTTTGCCTTGCGCCACCCCGGCAAAGTGGAAAAACTATTGGTCGAGGATATCGCCCCGAGGCTGTACCCGGCTTCCCATGTGCCGGTTTTCAAGGCTCTGCAAGAATTGGATTTGGTCCGCTCCCAAACCCGGGCGGATTTGGAGGCGGCGCTTGAGCCAACCATCCCGGTTTTGAGCATCAGGCGGTTTCTCCTCAAAAATATTGGCAGAAATGACCGGGGCTGTTTTTACTGGAAAATGAACCTTCACGGCCTGTCGGCCAATTATCATCATTTGATCCAGCCTGTGTCCGCGACCGCATCGTTTTCCGGGCCCGCCTGTTTTATTCGAGGCGGCCAATCCCGGTATGTGCAGGACGCCGATGTGCCCTTGATCCAAAGCCTCTTTCCACAGGCCCGCATCCAAACCATTCCTGATGCCAATCATTGGATACATTTTGAAAGACTGGATGCCTTCCTGGAATTGGCCCGGAATTTTTTATCGGGGAAAACCCCCGCGCCCGGTTCCGGCAAAGCCGCCGTTTTGTGATGCCGCGAATAGACAAACAGTGAATATGCCTGAAAAAAAATCCCAGCCAAAGGCCGATCCCCAGGTGCGCCGCTTTCTGGATCATATCTCGGTGGAACGCGGGGTCTCCAGCCATACGCGCCGGAATTATGAGCAGGTCCTGACCGAATTCTGCCGGTGGCATGAACAGGAAAAGCAGTCGGCGCCGGATTGGAAACGCCTTCAGCGGGATGATTTTCGCGCCTATCTCCGGCACTTGGGCAGGCAGGATTTGAAACGGGCCACCATCCAGCTCCGGTTTTCCGCTTTGCGCAGCTTTTTTCGCCATCTCCGCCGTGAGGGATATGTGCAATCCCTTCCCATCAAAAACCTTTCCCTGCCCAAAATGGAGCGGCGTTTGCCATCGTTTTTGACCCGCCAACAGATGCTCAACCTGCTGGCAGCCCCCCTGCAAACCTTGAAGTTGCAGCCAGGAAATTCCAACGCCAAGCGTCCCGGACG
>DAIDJC010000228.1:0-4708 GCA_027451565.1 Limisphaerales bacterium
GTGCCATGCTGCCTTTCACGAATTGGCTGGCTGCGCATGGCGAAGGCTTGATTGCCGTGAGCAGCCAGGTGGCGCTGGCTGAATATTTTCCGGGCCGATTTTATTTTCCTGCGGGTGGAACGGATGGTTCGAATGGGCACCCGGTCGTTGCCGTGCCCGTGGTTCATTATGCGGAGCCTGGCGACCGCATCAAATACGACATTCTCCAGTCCATGCGCACGCTTACGCTGCTGCGCCAGCCGCATGCCTTGAAGAAAGAGGGTGGGTCGTGGCATTTTCGGAGCCTGGCTGAGATGCAAAAAGCCTGTGCGGAACATCCGGAATGGCTGGAGCACACGGTGGAGCTGGCGGGGCGCTGCGCATTTCAATTTCCGTTTGGCAAACCCATTCTCCCCGCATTTCATCCGCCGGATGGTTCCGCGCCGGGCGATTTTCTTCATCGGCTGGCATTGGATGGATTGCATCGCCGGTATGGCGACCGGGCCGCGCATCATCGTGCCCAGGTGGAGCAGGAACTGGCCATCATTCAGGTTGTGGGGTACGAGGAATATTTCCTTGTGGTCTGGAACATTTTACAGGCGTGCCGCCGCCGTGGGATTGACTGGATCACCCGTGGCAGCGCCGCGGACAGCCTGGTGTGTTATTGCCTGGGGATTTCCGATGTTTGCCCGGTGCGTTTTGGGCTTTATTTCAGGCGGTTTTTGAACCTGGAACGCATGAGTTTGAACAAGCTGCCCGATATTGACGTGGATTTTCCGCATGACAGGAAGGATGACGTGGTGGATTTGGTTTTTCAGATGCATGGGCGGGAGAATTGCGCGGTGGTGGGCGGATTTTCCACGTTTCAATCCCGCAGCGCGTTTGCCGACGTGGCCAAGGCGCTGGGCCTGGCGGAGCGGGAGGCGCGTGCTTTCACGCGGCATTTTCCATGGACATTTGGGGGAGGGACGGCGCTGGAAGCAACCCGGCCCGGGGGTGTGTCCGGCCTGCGTGAAAGCCTGGCGGCCAGTCCGGAGACGCGCGATCTGCCCCTGGATGAAGAACCTTATAAAACGGCGATGGAAATGGCGGCGTTTCTGGACGGTTTTCCGCGCAATCCGAAGATGCATCCCTGCGGGATTGTGATATCGAGCCAGCCCATCTGCCATGCCAGCGCCACTTTTATTTCCAGCAAGGGATATCCCACCACGCACCTGGACATGGATGCCCTGGAGGCGATGGGACTGATTAAAATGGATTTTCTGGCGCAGGGCGGGCTGGCGGTGATCCGGGATGTGCTGGCGCAACTGGCGTTGAAGCGTGTCCAGGTGGATTTGGATGCGCTGGCCCCGTGGGAGGATTCCGCCGTCTGGGAAATGATAAGGAGTGGCGGGGCCCGGGCGGTTCATCACATAGAAAGCCCGGCGATGACCGGCTTATGCCGGCGCTGCGGGGTGCGTGACATGGATACCCTGGTGGCCATGGTCAGTGTCATCCGGCCGGGAGCTGCAAATGAGGGCAAGAAGAATGCCTTCATCCGGAGATGCCTGGGATTGGAGCAGCCCGATTGTCCTGACCCGCTGTTGGTTCCCATACTTCGGGACACTTTTGGCCTGGTGGTTTATGAGGAGCACGTGCTGCAGATATGCGAGGTGTTTGCGGGCCTGGGCACTGGCCCGGCGGACATGCTGCGGCGCGCATTGGGCAAGAACAACCCCATACTCATTGAGAAGCTGCGCGGGGAGTTTTACGCATCGGCTGCGGCGCGCGGCCATGCCCAGGAGACGATTGGAGAGGTTTGGAAACTCGTTTCGGGATTTGCCGGGTACGCTTTTTGCAAGGCTCATTCCGCAGCCTATGGGGTGGAAGCCTATCAATCCGCCTGGCTCAAGCGGTATCATCCCGCGGAATTCATGGCGGCGGTGCTGACCCACGGCAAGGGTTTTTACGATCCGTTGGTGTATGTGCTGGAGGCGCGGCGACTGGGTCTTTCATTTCTATTGCCCTCGGTGAACGAGCCAGGCAGGGCATTTGCCGTGCATGGCAGTTGCCTGCGCGTGCCGCTGACACATGCCAAGGGGTTGAGCGAGCGGGTGAGCGCACGCATTCTTGCCGCCCGTGCGGAGGGTCCGTTCACATCGCTGGCGGATTTTTTCAGGCGCGTGCAACCGTTGCCGGAGGAGGTGGAAATCATCATCCGGTCCGGGGCGTTTGATGAGTTTGGCCAGACCCGGACCAGCCAGTTTTGGGAGGCGCAGCGTCTGCGTCACACTTTTGGCTGCGCCTGGGCCGCAGGCCAGGGCTGGCTGCTGCCGCCTTCTGATCCAGGGCGCCAGGCGCCGGTTGGGTTGAGTGAAGGCACACGGCATGAGTGGCTCATGGCGGAGGCTGCGTTGTTTGGTTATCCCATCAGCGGCCATCCGCTGGAGGTTTATCCAGACATTGCCTGGGAGACCTACTGTCCCATCCGTGACCTGTGCCTGCATCAGGGCCGGACCATTGTGATGTGCGGCCTGGTTGTGGAGCAGCGGGTGCATCACCAGGTGAACGGTGAATACATGAAATTTCTCACGCTGGCAGACTGGACCGGCATGGTGGAGGCGGAATTATTTGCCGCCAGCTACAAATCCCACGGACTGTCCACCGTGCGGCATCCCGTGCTGGAAATCACCGCGCTGGTGGAACCGGACGGGCAGGGGCGGTGGTTTTCACTGCGGGTGATGCATGCTGGGAAGCCCAGGAACCGTCCGCCGGGTGCCAGCCATTTGCCTGCGCCTGTGGCCTGGCAGCGTGATCCGGCCTGACATGGCGGGGGGGTGCAAGAGGATCAAAGAAAATTGATTTCAAGCAGGGGCGTCTTCTGTTAGGCTGAATGCATGATGTCACCCGACGACGTATTGCTTGAGGCCGAAGAAAAGATGATTAAAACGGAGCAGGTGGTGGTGCATGAATTTGCCGGTGTGCGCACGGGCAAGGCATCCGCCTCCCTGATCGAGAATATTTTAGTGGAGGTGTATGGCTCGCAAATGCGGATTCGTGAACTGGCGGGCATCACCACGCCCGAGCCCCGCCAGTTGCTGGTGCAGCCATGGGACATGGCATCACTGCAGCCCATTGAAAAGGCCATACAGAAGGCCAACCTGGGGCTCTCCCCGGCGGTGCAGGGCAAAATGATCCGGATTTCATTCCCGGAGCTCAGCACGGAGCGCCGGCAGGAATTTGTCAAAATCACCAAAAAGCTCGCGGAAGACGGCAGGGTGGCCGTCCGTCATGTGCGGCGAGATGCCTTGGAGCTCCTGAAAAAAGTCAAGGCCGGCGGCGGTGTGGGAGATGAGGAATTGGAAAGCGCAGAAAAAGAAATCCAGAAGCTGACCGACCAATATATTGGCAAGATAGATGCGCAGGTTGCGGCCAAGGAAAAGGAAATCATGACCGTCTGAGCGCCGGGCGGGGTGGCCTGGCTTTTATCCTGAGTTCAATCAAAAGGAACGGGCGGGAAGTGGGAGGATGGATCCGCGGAAGCTGAGTCCTGCCCGGAGGGCTGGTCATAAAGCCGCAGATATCTGAGCGCCGTTTTAAAATCCTTGGGCAGGTGGCAGGTCCACTGAATGTCTTCATGGGACACGGGATGTTTCAGCCTGATTTCAGAGGCATGCACCGCGGAGCGCTGTAGAAGGGGCCGTTCTTCGCGGCCTGGTTTCAGGCGGTAATCTTTTTTGAGCCTGGAGAGCCATAGTGGTTTCCCACCGTGGTTCCTGTCCCCGACAACGGTCAACCCGATGTGCTGCAGGTGAACCGGAATCTGGCACGGCCTTTGAGTGAGAAGATCGCATTGCAGGAGGCTGTATTCATGGCGCTGGAATGTCTCGATCACTTCCACCCGGGTCTTGGATTTCTTGCCCTCGCGCAAATCCACCTTGCTTAGCCCGGGTTGAAACGGGTGGGAGGCAAGCGGGGCGTTGATTTCAAAAATTTTTTCGGACGGGATGCCGCGGACAATTACCAAGTGACGGCGGATGGGGGTTTCGGTGCCAAAAGCGTCGGCAAGAGCCGAATGAACAGTTTTATCCTTTGTCAGGATCAGGAGCCCCGAGGTATCCGTGTCCAGCCGGAGAGGGCAGCTTAGGTGGGAAATCTGGCGGGTTTGCGCCCATGGTTTGCCTTCCGCGATGGCGGCATGGAGCAGTGCCATCAACGCCGGTTCATTGGGAAGGGCGGCTTCAGGGGATGTGAGCAACCCCGCAGGCTTGTCCAAAACCATGAGGCTGGGGTCCTCAAACAAGATTTCGATCTCCCAAAACTGGCGGGAGGCGGGCGCTGAAATTTTTAGGGACGCAGTCTTCAAAAGGAGTTGGCGAATGGATCAGGACCATCGGGGAAAACATGGGCGCCCGGCGCAGCCCAATGATGCCCAATCCGGGTCAGCGTCCGTCCCCTTGCTGCAATTTTGCGAAAAGGGGCGTGTTGGGCAGTTGCTGGTTTAATTGGGAGATGATCCAAAGGTTGAAAGCCTCGTTGAGCCGGGATTGCCGGACTTGGGACAGAAATTTCGGCAAGTCGGTTGATTTTTGGTTTTGGTCCACCGGCAGCAGGGATTGAACGTAGAGGACGAACCCTCCGTCAGACGAGGGGACAAACGGGCTGACATTTCCTGGCGCGGTGGTGAAAGCGGCGCGCTTGATCTGATCCAGGCTTTCCTGGCTGCCCAACTCGGGGATGCCGGATGAGC
>DAIDJC010000228.1:4718-5027 GCA_027451565.1 Limisphaerales bacterium
TTGACCACTTGCAGATGGCTGGCATCCGCTGCGGCGCTGAATTTATGGCCAAATGAAACCTGCACGCGGGCGGTGTAGTAAAAATTGGTGCCAGCCTGGCGGGCTGTTGCCACCGCCTGCTCCTGGAGATAATCCCGGGTGACTTGCGGGCGGATGGAATCGAAGGAAGGAATCATGCTGGGCCATTGATGAGCCAAGCCAATCACATAAACCGCATCATTCCCCACAATGGGTCCCGTGTAGGGGGAATCTGCATTCAACTGAAAGGCGGCCTTTGCCAGGCTGGCCGGGGCATCGAAATCCTGGGGA
>DAIDJC010000229.1 GCA_027451565.1 Limisphaerales bacterium
ATATCGACCCAAATGATCCAGACCGTCTAGAGCTTTCATAGTGTTCCGCACTCGCGGACGTTGAGTGGGGCTTGAACCGGGAGGCGAAATTGCCAGCCACAGTCGTGCTCGGAACCCAATGGGGTGACGAGGGCAAAGGCAAGATCATTGATGTGCTGACAGAAAAGGCGGACATCGTGGTTCGGTATGCCGGTGGCAATAATGCCGGGCACACGGTGTACGTGGGCAAAACGAAATACGTGCTGCACCTGGTGCCCTCGGGCATCCTGCGTCGCAACAAGCTGTGCGTGATAGGGAACGGAGTGGTGGTGGACCCGATAGGGTTGATGGAGGAGATGGAAGGGCTCAAGAAAATAGGGGTGAAGGTAAGCCCGAAAAATTTTCTGCTCAGCGAAACGGCGCATGTGGTGTTTCCGTACCATCGCGAGCTGGATGCGAGCCGCGAGGCGCTGAAGGGGACCAACAAGATTGGAACCACGAAGCGGGGGATAGGCCCCGCGTACGGGGACAAGGCGGCCCGTGTGGGGCTGCGGGTGAATGACTTGGTGGACAAGGATCGCCTGGAGGAGAAGCTGGCCCTGCGGATGAAGGAAAACAATGCGTTGTTGAAATCATTGGGAGGGAAGCCGATTTCCTTCAAGAAGGTGCTGGGCGCCTACCGAGCCGCCGGCGAATACCTGGCGCCGTATGTGACCAACACGGTGGTGCTGTTGCATGAGGCCATGCGTGAGCAGGCGGACATTTTGTTTGAGGGAGCGCAGGGGACTTTTTTGGACATTGACCACGGGACCTATCCTTTTGTGACATCGAGCAACACGACGGCGGGCGGGGCGTGCACGGGCACGGGAGTTCCGCCGCACCGCATGGACCGTGTGGTGGGAGTGATGAAAGCCTATACCACGAGGGTGGGGGAAGGACCCTTGCCCACGGAAAACGGTGAGATATCCGATTTGCTGCATGGAATGGGGCGGGAATTTGGGGCCACCACCGGGCGTGCGCGGCGGTGCGGCTGGTTTGATTCCGTAGCGACCCGGCATGCCACCATGGTGAACGGGATAGACGACCTGGCCATCACCAACCTGGACGGGTTGGACACAGTCAAAAGCATCAAGGTATGCGTGGCTTACCGTCGAGGCAAACAGCAGTATGACTATGTGCCCAACGACGCGCGCGAGTTGGCGGAGTGCGAGCCGGTTTATGTGGAATTCGAGGGGTGGTGCGCGCCCACGCACCGGGCCAAGACGTTTAGGCAATTGCCGCTCAAGGCGCGGCAGTATCTGAAGGCGATATCCGAACTTACCAATGCCCGCCTGTATATTGCCTCGGTGGGTCCCGGGCGGGATCAGACCTTGTTTCCATGAGAGAGGTTGAGGCGCCGGCCTGGCCGGGTTTGCGTTCATGAGTTCTGTGCATCCATCTTTATCGCCAGAAGCCCGGGCCAACCTGCCGCGGCACGTGGCAGTGATCATGGATGGCAATGGGCGCTGGGCCAAGGCGAGGCATCTGCCGCGTGTGGAAGGGCACCGGCGCGGGGCGGATTCCGCCCGGGAGATCATCCGCAGCGCCGGGGAGGTGGGGATCAAGTACCTGACATTGTACGCCTTTTCGGCTGAGAACTGGAACCGTCCCAAGGACGAGGTGGATGCCTTGATGAAGTACCTGGTGCAATACCTGAAAAGCGAGGCCGGGGAATTGAACCGCAACAACGTGCGGTTGGAGGTGATTGGCCAGATATGGCGTCTGCCGGACCATGTTCAGGAACAATTGCAAAAAACCATCACGGCACTTTCCAGGAATAACGGGCTTACCCTGGTGATGGCCCTGAGCTATGGCAGCCGGCTGGAGATTGTGGATGCGGTGAGGCAGGTGGCGCAGAAAGTGAAGGGCGGCACGCTGGACCCCGCGGATATCACGGAGAAAATCATTTCCGACCATTTATGGACGCGGAGCGTGCCTGATCCGGACCTGCTGGTGCGGACCAGCGGGGAAATGCGGCTGAGCAATTTTTTATTGTGGCAGATTTCCTACGCCGAGCTGGTGGTCACGCCCACCTTGTGGCCGGATTTCCGGCGTCCCCATTTTTATGCCGCCCTGGAGGAATACGCGCGCAGGAACAGGCGGTTTGGCGGGGTGTGATCCGGAAACGGCGGGTGCCCGGAGCTGTGGAAGGATTGGCGCATGGCGGAACAGTTGCTTGATATTTTGCATGAGGATGATGATTTTCTGGTGGTGAACAAGCCGGCGGGGCTGGTCTGTCATCCCACCAAGGGAGACCTGTATTCCAGCCTGGTGAGCCGGGTTCGGCTGCATTTTGGGGGTGGTTCACTGCCGCACCTGGTGCATCGCCTGGACCGTGAGACGAGCGGAGTGGTTTTGTTTGCGCGCACCCCCGGGGTGGCGCGGGACTTGGGACGGATTTGGGAAACGCGGGGTGTGACGAAGGAATATCTGGCTGTGGTGCATGGCTGGGTGGAGGCAGACAAGGGCGTGCTGGATGCATCCCTGGGCAAAGACCTGGCGAGCCGGGTGGCCATCAAAAATGCAGTGAGGGAGGATGGCGCCGCTGCCCAAACCGGGTTCGAGGTTGCCAGGCGCTTCAGCAAACTGGTGCCGGATGTGCCGGAAGGCCGGGGCGCGGTTCAAAAACCCTTTTCACTTCTGCGGGTGAGGCCACTCACGGGCCGGAAACATCAAATCAGGATTCACCTGGCGTGGTGCGGACATCCGATCGTGGGGGACAAGCTTTATGGCGGCGACGAGGATTTGTACCTGGCCCTCGTGGAGAACCGCCTCACCCGGGAACAACGCATTCGCCTGATCCTTTCCAACCATGCCCTGCACGCCGCCTCGCTTGAATTTGCATGGCTTGACCGGCATTGCCGCTTTGAGGCTGAGCCGGGACGTGAATTTGCGGAGATGGCAGGGCCGGGCGAATGCCTTGGAGCATTTCCATCAAACACCTAGCGCTGGGCGCGGTGTGAATGGGGGGGACGGTCTTTTTGGCCTTGGGCCGCGTTTCGGCCCTGTTACAGGGTTTGGGGAAACTGCGCATCCGCCAAAGCCCGGCCAGGTCCAAAAATCCTCGCCGCCCAACTCCACAACTCGCCACAACTTTTCTGTCAATGCGCCGGTCCTTCGGCAGGCCCTTATTGGGCCGAGTAGTATTCATCCACCTTCTTGCCGACGTCCTTGAAGCTGGCATCCACTTCAAAAATCAATTTGAACTGTTCGATGGCTTCCTCCTTTTTGCCCATGGTCTCCAGCACGCAGCCCAGGTTGTACACCAGGTCTTTTTTTTCGTTGTCGAAGACGGGCTTTTCCTTGATGGCGTTTTGAAAGGTGCGCGCGGCGATGTCGTACATCTTCCGGCGCGAATAGCACTGGGCCAGGTAATTCATGGCTGCCAGTTTTTTATGCGGATTTTGCTGGGCTTTTTGAAATTCCGCAATGGCCTCGCTGATTTTGCCGGCTTGAAAACAAAGCACCCCCAGTTCAAAGCGAATGGCCAGGTCCGTGGGGTAGCGTTCGACGCGTTTCTGGCATTCATCAAGCTGGTAGCTCATCTTGTCGGCCTGGAGTTTGGCCACCTGGTCGGCGTGATCGGCGGCAAAGGGATTGACCTGGCTGATGAGGTGGTCGAACTGCTTCACCTTGACCTCGGCAATGGCGCGGTCCAGCGTGGGGTCATTCCCGGCATCCGAAGCCTTGATGGAGTCATAGATGGCGATGGATTCAGTGAAGCGGTTTTTTTCCGAATACATCTTGGCCAGCTCACGTTTGATTTTGAGGTTGGCAGGCTCTTTCTGGATGCGTTCCTCGTACTCCCTGATGAGGCGTTCGGTCACATCCTCGTCCTTGACCACGCGGTTGGCCTGTTCCAGGCGGTTGGCCTCGTCACGATTGCGGAGCATGTCGCGGAAGGAAGCTTTGCCGGTTTCGGCGGCGTTGTAGCCGCCTTTATCCATGGTGGTCCGGGCGGAAAGGTTCTTGAGGGCCTGGCTCAGGTCGCCATCATAGCCGCCGGTGCGGATCAAATCCTGGAGGGCGCGTTCGCCTTTGGCGGTGTCTTCGCCGCTCTTGGAGAGCCATTCTGAATATTCAATCAGCAAGGCCTTGTCCTTGGGCGAGAGATCCACCATGGTTTCGAGGGCAAAGCATGCGGTTTTGGGCAAATCCAGCGCCATGGCGCCGTCCGCCACGATGCGCAGGGCCGCTGCGCTGGCGGGATCGCTGCTGAGCACCTGTTCGGCAGCGGCCATGGCATCTGCGGGATTTTTACTGAGAATCAGTTTGGCTTTGGCCAGTTGCGGGGAGGAACCGGCGCCGCTCATCATTTTTTTGAAAAAGCCGCCGGTGCCCTTGGCGGCCTTTTTTTGCTGTTCGGCCCTCAAAAGCCGGCGGCATTCCAAAAATCCCGGTTCCCGGGACAAAACCTGGCAATAAAGGTCTATCGCGTAATCGCCATTGTCACGCTGGGCGGCCTCGTTGGCCTTGGTAAAAAGACGGCGGGCGTCCGGGGCTATTTCACTAATGGATTTGTCTGGCATAATTTGTTGGTCAAAAAGCTTTGAAAGATGAAATCACGGTTGCCATTAAAAAGTCAACCGCACTGCGCGCGCTGGCGCAGCGCATGATCCACCAGCACCAGGGCTGTCATGGCCTCCACCATGGGAACGGCCCTGGGCAAAACGCAGGGATCATGGCGGCCTTTACCCCGGAGGGTGGTGTTGACGCGCTGTTCGGTGATGGTGTCCTGCGGATGCATGACCGTGGCCACGGGTTTGAATGCAACCCGGAAATAGATGGTTTCGCCGTTGGAAATTCCTCCTTGAATCCCGCCTGAACGGTTGGTGGTGGTGAAAACCTGGCCCCGCCGCACGCGGATGGGGTCGTTGTGTTCCCGTCCTGTCAGGGTGATGCCATCGAAACCTGATCCCACTTCAAAACCCTTGGAAGCGGGCAGGCTGAGCATGGCCTTGGCCAGGTCCGCCTCAAGTTTGTCGAAG
>DAIDJC010000230.1 GCA_027451565.1 Limisphaerales bacterium
TTGAGCAGGGCAAAAAACTTTTCCTTTTCCTTGGGGGGCCGGATCTGGCCGGTGATCAAATTACCCGTCTGGAGGTCAAACCGCCGGATTTGGGAGGGGGAAACATAAATATCCTCCGGACACGGCAGGTAATTAAAGCTCTGTGACCTGAGAAAACCGAATCCTTCAGGCAGAACTTCGATGACCCCCTCCGAAAAAAGAACCCCTGCCCTTTGGGCATTTTTTTCAAGTATATGAAAAATCACTTCATGCTTGCGCATGGTGCCAAAATTTTCCACGCCCAACTCACGGGCCATTCCATTCAACTCCGTCATGCTCATTCCCTGCAGCTTGGCAATGTTGATGGAAGTCGCTATTTTATCGCGCTGGTAGCCCCTGTTTTCTGTCGTGCGGGAATCATCGGGCGCCGGATTGGCCGGATGAGGATGATGCTGTCCTGATTCGGGCTTGGGAGCCTGCGTGCGTTCCCGGTTGAAAACCTCCTCCTGTTCGCGGCGGGCATCGGCTTGGGCTGAGGCTTTGACCGAATCCACCGTGCGCTCATTTGAGAGGGGCGCTGGGACAGTGGCAGGCTGGACCGCAACGGGCGGACGATCCATGGCTTCCCTGGAAGGCGCTTTGGCCGGGACGTTTTTGTTCCCCGGCGGACGGGAATTATCCCCGCGTGGAACGCGGCGTTCCGGAGCGGTTTTCACCCCGGGTTTGGCCGGGAGTTCCCTGTCTGCGACTTCCGTCGGGGCCTCAGGAACAACTGTTGCTTCCTCAGCCGCCCTGGCTTTGGTTTTTTTGGCAATTCTTGGCATAAATAAATTCAGAGTGTGACTTGGAAATTCCTGTGCCGTGTCGGTTGCGGGAAATAAACCGCTTATTGGACGCGCGATGTCGGGAAAAGTTCAAACGATTTTACCGTGCACTTCCAGGGAATGACTGCCCTCGAAGCGGCAAGGGGAAATACAATGTCAACGGGAACCATAATGCCGCATTCAGGCTGGATTGTCAATTTTGAATTTAGTCTCTTCAAGAGGGAAAAAAACATGCCCCTGGAGCGACTTAATGCGATGGGCCGCAGGCCATAGCCCAACCAGACGGGTTGCACTGCTTTGCAACGATCTAAATCCAGTCTTTTTCAAATCGCATTCAGACCGGAAGAACGAGACCGGAAACTAGACTGTTATTTCCTCTTGTTGAGAAGTCCGGTTCTTGATTTCTTCCAAGGCACGAAAACGATGGGCCGCGAATCCTGCCTCCACACCGAGTTTATTGACTGGATTGACCACACCCGTAAGCAACAGGGATGGCTCAAGCACGCGTCGCATATCCATGATCAATTCATCTGCCTTGACACCCACCCGGATGGCTCGCACCACATAAACCGTGTCCAACACCGGCAACTGCAGGTAAATCTGGCGCACCGATTCAGGCCATTGGTCGTCAACCAGCACCACTTTTTGTCCTATTTTGAACATGTGAGGATTCCGTGTTTTAAAAAATCTTTGCCATGCAGCCGGCCAGGGTCTTTCAAAGGTAAGGCAATGGAAAACGAGATGTCAACTCACGCACCCGGTTGCGCACCTGATGGGCAGCCTCGATGTTTTTCAAATCCAGCAGGACCTCGGAGATCATGTCGGCGATGGCCGCCATTTCCGGCTCTTTCATGCCGCGGGCGGTCACCGAGGGGGTTCCCAAACGAATTCCACTGGCCTGGAAAGGCGAGCGGGTTTCAAATGGAATGGTGTTTTTGTTGGTGGTGATGCCGGCTTCGTCCAAGGCAATCTGGCAATCCTTGCCGGTCATGTTTTTGGCCCCCACATCCACGAGCATCAGGTGGTTGTCTGTTCCACCGCTGACCAACCTGTAGCCATTGCGCTTCATGCCTTCCGCCAAGGCCTGGGCATTGCTCAGCGTTTGGCGCTGGCTGGCCTTGAAGGCAGGTTGCGAGGCCTCCAGCAAACACACCGCCTTGGCGGCAATGACATGCTCAAGCGGGCCGCCCTGAATGCCCGGAAACACCTGCGAATCTATTTCCTTGGCATACTTTTCACGCGTGAGAATGAGCCCGCCACGAGGCCCCCTCAAGGTCTTGTGGGTGGTGGTGGTGACGAAATCAGCATGCTCAATGGGATTTGGATGCAATCCCACCGCCACCAATCCGGCAATGTGGGCTATATCCGCCAGCAAATAGGCTCCCACATCACGGGCTATCTCGCCCATCCTTTTGAAATCAATCACCCGGGGATAAGCGCTCGCGCCCACGGTGATCATTTTGGGCCGATGTTCCCGGGCCATTTTGGCCAATTGATCATAATCAATGCGCTCGTCCTCCTGGCGCACTCCGTAGTGCACTATTTCGAAGAATTTTCCTGAAAAATTGGCCTTATTGCCATGGGTCAGGTGGCCGCCATGGCTCAGGTCCATGGTCAACATCTTGTCGCCCGGTTTGAGCATGGCAAAGTAAACTGCCATGTTGGCGCCGCTCCCGGAGTGAGGCTGCACATTGGCATGTTCAGCGCCGAATAGCTGTTTGGCCCTCTCTATGGCAAGCTTTTCAATCACATCCACATTCTCACACCCTCCATACCAGCGCTTGGCCGGATAACCCTCGGCGTATTTGTTGGTGAGGACGGATCCCTGAGCCTCCATCACTGCGGGACTGGTAAAATTCTCGCTCGCAATCAATTCCAAGTTGAACTGTTGGCGCTGGCGCTCGCGTTCCACCGCCTCGGCCACGGCAGGGTCCACATGACGCAACCTCAGGTTAGCCGGGGCGAACCGGACATCCATTTTGTGAACCCGGCGCTCATGGCGGCCTCCTTCAAATTGTCCCGCAAAAAAAGCGTCCACAATTTTTTTTGCCGTTTCCAGGTTGGTTTTTTTTCCGCTCAGGCACAGCACATTCACGTCATTATGTTGCCGCATCAGCGTGGCATCTTCTGGTTCCTCCGCCACCCCCGCCCGAACTCCAGGGAATTTATTGGCCACAATGCAAATCCCCACTCCGCTGGTGCAAAACAACAAACCAAATCGCGCCACCCCATCAGCCACCGCCTGCGAGGCAGGTTGGGCAAAATCAGGATAATCATCGGATGGATCCTGGGAATGGGCGCCAAAATCCTTGAATGTCAACCCCTTGGATTGCAGATGCCGCTTCAGCCCCTCTTTTAATTCATACCCGCCATGATCTGCCCCCAATGCAAAGGTGACTGGGCCTGTGGGATTGGCCGTTGAAACCGGACTGAGAATATGCTGTTGTTCCATAAAATTCAAAATGCTGGCCACGCCCTGTTCGATCTGGTCGCGGCAATCCACGTACACGCTGTAAGCGCCCCCTATGGGATCGCTGATGTCTTTTTCAAACGGCTCAAGGCTATCGTCAAATTCGCGCAGCAAAAAAGTTTTTTCCGCAGCAGCGGGATACAGCAGGCCAACGGTGTCCACATGGCCATGCGTCATGCCAAAAATATAATCCGCCTGCTTCACCAACTCAACGGTGAGCTGCCGACTCCGCTGATGGGAAATATCCATGCCCAATTCCCGCATCGCAAGCACGGAATAATGGGAGGGTGGATGCCCATCCATGGCCCCAATGCCAGCCGATAAAACCCGGAAATCACCCCGGCCCCGGACGGCATGACGGAATAATGCCTCAGCCATGGGACTGCGACAAATATTGCCCGTGCAAAGAAACAGGATGGTTTTCATTCAAAGCGAGTGGAAAAGGTGATGGGCAGAGGCCCTATCGTCAATGGAGAAATGTTTGGTGGTTTTAGCTGCGGGAGAGGCGCAAAACGGCCATGGCATTGATGAGATCCACCGCCCGCGCCAGCACCGGATCCCTGATCACCGGCTTGGATGGCGCCACCTTGACGGGGGTGTTTTCGTCCTCGTCTCCATCTTTTATTTTGTCCCGCACCAAATCAGCCTCGCTGGTGTGATCCACATAGGGCACAAAATTCGTGCCGGTTCCCTCTCCGGCTGGGTTGTTGGTATTCAGCACGGCATAGGGATTGGCCAGGTAAAGCATTTCGTCTGAGGGCGACACTTTCACCATGATATCAGGCTGCACATCGGCTGTGGGGCTGCCAAAGACAAGGCACGTTCGATTTGCCTGCAAGGCCAGCGCCAAATGATCCGCCGCCCCTTGGGTTTTTTCATCCACCAACACGGCCAACGGCTGGTTCCGGTTGGCAAAAAAACTGGCCACCGCGTCGGGCACAGCTCCGGCACCGGAAGCATTCCGCAGGTCCAGTATTGTCCCCACCGGCTGATTGGTGGCCTCCCAACCCGTCTCCGCAGAGCTGATTTCGCCATCCAAGTGCGCCCCGGCGCTTCCCACGCGAAAGTAAGCAATCCGATTATCCAGGAGGCGCGCCTCCACCAAGTCAGCAAAAGCCCCTCGAATCCCAATGAGGATTACCAGCGCCGCCAAAAAAAACCGAACCTGAAATTGTACGCAAATCATCCGAACCAAAGATGCCCCCAACCCGGCCAAAAGTAAAGAATGGTCCCGGGAAGCGCCATTGTCCCTTGCAAGCATGGAAGCCCCGATTCCCCCCGCCGGAAACACCTTGGTTTTGTTCACATGAAGCCACCCTGCCGTTTTTGAAAAGGGGCGGTTTTGGGTTTGTGTTTGACCATGTGGAGCATAGGCATGCCCAACGGGGGGGGCGGATATTCCCCGGAATTTTGCATGGGTTGGATGCCTTGTATGTGCCGCCCCAACGAGGCTCGGAATGATTTTTGGAGATTGGATTTCTACAAATAGGTCGCCCCTCTGGGGCTGGGGGGCAAATTGCCTGTTTCCGAAAGATCAGCGCTACCCCTCCCCGGCCCTCCCCATCAATGGGATTGATGGAGAGGGAGAAAAACACGGCAGGTTCAATAAGGTTTTAAACCATTTTGAAGGTCGAAGGCCATCGCCATTTCAAGCGCACGCAACAGCCCTGCGCCCCTGGTTTCCCCGCCCCGCCAGCGGAGCGCGGGGAGAGGATTAAG
>DAIDJC010000231.1 GCA_027451565.1 Limisphaerales bacterium
GCAGCCTGGATCATGGCTTGTCTTTCCGCCCTTTTGCGCCCGGGGATGCGGACCTGACCACGTTCCGTGTGCTGACCGAGGCATTGAAGGAGGGGTGGGTGGTGGCTTTTGAATATCGCAATCTGGGGACGCGAAAAATCCTGAAGCGAAAAGTTCAACCGCATCACCTTGCCTGCATTGACAACCATTGGTACCTGTTTGCCTTTGACTTGCACCGGCAAGCCATGCGCACCTTTGTGCTGACCCGCATAACAGGCGCAAAATTAACCCGGCAGACCTTTGTGCGGCGCAAGGATTTCAATGCCGAGGAATATCTGAAGGGAAGTTTTCAAGTTTTCAAGGGAGCATCAGATTATGAGGTGGTGGTGGATTTTGATGCATGGGCCACGGATTTGTTGCGGGGGCGCAAATGGCATGCCAGCCAGGAATTGACCGAACTGAGGGATGGAGCCTCCCAGTTGCGATTCCGGCTTAACAACCTGGAGGAAATATCCGGATGGATTTTGGGATGGGGCGTGCATGCCTCCGTGGTGAGGCCCAATGAATTGAGGGAGCGGCTTCGCAAAACCGCAGAAATTCTCACCTCAAGATATCAGGCGCCGGCGGAGGCTTCCTGCCCGGCTGGCGGAGGAACGGAGGAGTTTCATCCCTTTCAATCCCGGCGCCAACGTCAAACGTAGTCTTTGTCGTGTAGTTTTCAAAATTGGAATTCTGTGTGCGGTCAAAGTTGGAAAGTTTCAGAAGACTGGGCAATGGAGGAGGACGAGGGGTTTGGACTTTGGATTTGGAGGCTGTTGGAGGTAATAGATGTCGCCGTCTGGGCGGAGACAACGGATGACGGTGGAACGCGGCGTGGCGGCAATGGCCCGGCGTTGGGATCCGGCGGGGACTTTGCCGTCGTCGCCAACGCGGACGCGGGATTGCTGACTCCAGACAAACGGCCACCAAGGACAAGCTGGGGTGGGCCGCAGGACGGAGCATTTTTCGGCGAGCGCTTGGGTTTGGGCCGCCTTTGGGGTGGTGCCGAGTTCGCGGTGGATTTCGTGGTGGTTGGCGTGGATCAGGAGTTGGTCGAGCAGCCGGTTGGCGGCTTGGAGCTCAAGGATGTGATCGGCGGCCAGGAGTGGCGGGAGGCGTTTTTGCCAGTAGTCGTGGCGGCGTTCGATTTTGCCTTTGGCTTGCGGGGTTGGGGCGTAGAGGAGTTTGACCCCGTAGAAGTGGAGGGCCTTGCCGAGCTGGGTGAAAGCATCAGGATCATGGGTGTAAAAGAAGGAATGGAAGTCCACATACAGGGCTAGCGGCAGGCCGTGGGTTTTGAAGACAGAGGAGAGAAAGTCCAGATGGGCCAGCAGGGTTTCGGCGGGATAGAGGCGTGCGCCGACATTGAGGCGTGTGGCGTCGTCGAGGATGTCGAGGAGGGCTTGTTTGTCGGGGTTGCCGGGCAGCCAGGCATGGGGGCTGGCGTCGTATTGCCAGAGCGCGCCCAGATCGCGGGCCTGCCAGCGTTTAACGGGTTTGGGTGCGGCTTTGTAACGGGTGTCGGGAGCGAGTTGGTTTTGGATGGCCCAGCGGCGGACGCTGGCGCGGTCGGTTTTGAAGCCGAGGCGGCGATGGAGTTCGCTGGCACAGGCACTGTAGGCGGACGGTGGTTTTGAGGAAAGCAGTTTTTTGAGCATAGCCAGAACCTCGGCCGGCCAAGCCGGATGATGCGCGCCGCCAGACAAGCATGGCGACCAAGATTCCGCCCGGCCTTGGGCGCAGGCGGCCAGATACTCGGTGCGGAGTTGGTAGTAGCGACTCAAGCTGATGCCCAGTTCAAGGGCGACAGCGGCGGGCAGAAGTTCTCCTGTTCGCGCTTGCGCGAAGAGATGGCGGATCAGTGGGGTGGCAAACCGGTGGGCGAGTTGAGGTTTTTCATCGCTTGGAAGATAGTGGAAAAAATGGATTTTGCGCTTTAAAACTGATACCGGCCAGGGCTAGCCGGGCTGCCTGGTGGCAGCCCGACTGGCCGTTTATCAGGCTGAAGTCGGCGCTCAGGTTGCGTCCCCGCAGAGCCCTATCCTCCGCTTCCGCAACCAACGAGATTACACGCTGTTAGCCCGATAACAAGAGGCCCAAAGCATTATTCCAATTTTGACCGCACGGGCCTTTCCAGTTTTGATCGCACCACGACACGTCAAACGTAGTCTTCCAGCTAGTGGATAAGGAGAAACCAGCGCTTGAGTCCGGCCCGCCCCACCGCCTAGACTGGATTCATGAACGCGCCATTGAAGGAGCAGGTTGAACATAATTCGGTGTGGATCCGCACCCTCCGCGAGGAAATAAGCAGTGTGATCGTGGGCCAGGAACCTTTGGTGGACCGGCTCTTGGCGGGGCTGCTGGCCAATGGACATGTCCTTTTGGAGGGCGTGCCGGGCTTGGCCAAAACCCTCTCGGTGCGCACCCTGGCATCAGCCGTCCAGGCCCGCTTCAACCGCATCCAATTCACCCCGGACCTTTTGCCTGCCGATATCGTCGGCACTTTGATTTATAATCCCAACGACGGCAAATACCACGCCACACGCGGACCTATCTTTGCCAATTTTGTATTGGCTGATGAAATCAACCGCGCCCCAGCCAAGGTTCAAAGCGCCTTGCTGGAGGCCATGCAGGAGCGCCAGGTGACGTTGGGCGGGGAAACCCTCCTGCTTCCCACGCCTTTCCTGGTCCTGGCCACGGAAAACCCGATTGACCAGGAAGGCACCTACCCGCTCCCCGAGGCGCAGGTGGACCGTTTCATGTTCAAGGTGGTGCTTGATTATCCCAATGCCGCCAATGAAAGGCTCATTCTGGATCGCATGGCTTTCACACAGCCGAATATTCCCGTGCGACCTGTTGTCTCCCTGGACGAAATTCTTTCCGCGCGCAAAGTGGTGGACCAAATCCACGTGGATGACCGGATCCGCGATTACATCGTCCGGCTCGTGTTAGCCACCCGCAAACCGGAGACGGGCGAATTGGATTTGCGGGCGCACGTTCAGTTTGGAGCATCACCGCGAGCCACCATTTTCCTGACGCTTGCCGCCAAGGCCTGGGCAATGCTGCAAGGCCGTGATTATGTCATTCCCGAGGATATCAAGGGCATCGGGCCGGATGTGTTGCGGCACCGCATCATACTCACCTATGAAGCCGAGGCGCAGGGAATAACCACGGATTCCATCGTCACCAAACTGTTTCAAAATGTAACCGTGCCGTGAACCTGATTGAGCTTTTGGAATCCGTGCGCCGAGTGGAATTGCGCACCAACCGCCTTGTTACCGATAGCATGGTGGGAGCCTACCTGAGCCGGTTCAAGGGGAGGGGAATGGAGTTTGAAGAGTTGCGCGAGTATCTGCCGGGCGATGACGTGCGAGACTTGGATTGGAATGTCACCCGCCGCATGGGGCGTCCGTTTGTTAAGCATTACCGGGAGGAGAGGGAGCTGGCGGTGGTTCTGGCGGTGGA
The DNA here is from genome assembly GCA_027451565.1 of Limisphaerales bacterium. Taxonomy (GTDB): domain Bacteria; phylum Verrucomicrobiota; class Verrucomicrobiia; order Limisphaerales; family UBA11358; genus UBA11358. The sequence continues at coordinate 3,484 of DAIDJC010000231.1, forward strand.
TGTTTCGGGATCACTCCATTTTGGATCCGGCGAGCGCACCAAGGCTGAGTTGGCGGCGGAAATAGCTGCAACCCTTGCCTTTTCTGCCGCCCGTAATGGCGACAAGGTGGCCTTGCTGCTGTTTACTTCCGAGGTGGAGCAATATGTGCCGCCTCGCAAGGGTCGGCGGCACATCCTCCGGTTGATACGCGAGCTTGTGGCCGTTCATCCCCGTCGAAAAGGCACCCATCTTGCCGGGGCGCTTCAATTTTTGAACCGGGTGGTGAAGCGGCGCGCGCTGGTTTTTTTGATCACAGATTTCCTGCACCTGCCTGCAACTCAGGCCGCATCAGCCTCAGGAATGCCGGACTTGGCGATGGAACTGGGTTTGACCCATGTCCGGCATGACATGGTTTGCCTGCATCTGTATGATCCTTTGGAAGGAGCACTACCCCGGGCCGGGTTGGTAACGCTGGAAGACGCCGAAACCGGCGAGTTGCTGGAAGTGGACACCTTGCGCCGTTCCAACGCCGACCTTTACGCACGCGAGAACAGAAATCGTCTTGCGGCCCTGGACTCCGCGCTCAACCGGACTGGTGTGGATACCTTGCGCTTGGATGCCACCCAGCCATTCTCCGCCAAACTCCAGCGCTTTTTTGAATTGCGACGCGGGCGGAGACACGGCTGAGCCACAGGAACCAAGGCCGCGCAAATTGCGCGTGTCGTGCCGTTCCGTCCACAAAAAATACTTTGCGCCTTGCATGGTTTTGGATGATTTTGAAGGCATGAGTCAATTGGTGGAGACCTCTTCTGAACCGGATTCCAACGGCCACTTTGGGCCGTATGGGGGCCGGTATGTGCCAGAAACCTTGATGCATCCCCTCAAACAACTGGAGGAGGAATATTTTCGCGCGCAAAACGATGCAGCCTTCCAGCAGGAATTGACTTATTATTTGAGGGAGTTTGTGGGTCGCCCCACACCCCTTTACCTGGCAGAACGGCTCACCCAGGAGTTGGGCGGGGCGAAGATTTACCTGAAAAGGGAGGACCTGAACCACACTGGCGCTCATAAGATCAACAATGCAATGGGCCAGATTCTGCTGGCCCGGCGAATGGGTAAAACCCGGATCATAGCCGAGACAGGCGCCGGGCAACACGGAGTGGCCACCGCCACGGTGAGCGCCATGTTCGGCATGAGTTGTGTCATTTACATGGGCGCTTTGGATTGCCAGCGACAGGAGCTGAACGTGTACCGCATGAAAATGCTCGGGGCCGAGGTGGTTCCCGTGAAGTCGGGGCAGCAGACCCTGAAAGAGGCTGTGAATGAAGCCATGCGCGATTGGGTAACCCACATCCGACACACCCATTACATTTTAGGCACTGCCTACGGCGCCCATCCCTATCCGTTGATGGTGCGCAATTTCCAACGAGTCATAGGCGTGGAGGCACGCGCCCAGATTTTGGAGCGCGAAGAACGGCTCCCTGA
>DAIDJC010000232.1 GCA_027451565.1 Limisphaerales bacterium
CCATGCCTCAAAATGTTTACCGGAAGGATTTGGAGGGACGATTCACCTTTGCCAATCAGCAGTATTGCCGGCATTTCGGTTTGACCCTGGAGCAAATCCTGGGGCGAACCGACTTCGATTTTTTCCCCAAGGAACTGGCTGAAAAATACACCAAGGATGATCTCATGGTCATTCAATCAGGCCAGACCCAGGAAATCACCGAGGTGCACCACCCGCTGGGCGGTGAAAAAATCACCGTTCAGGTGGTCAAGACGCCATTGCGGGACCATGCTGGCCGAATCATTGGCTTGCAGGGGATATTTTGGGATATCACAGAAAAACGGCGCGCCGAGGAGCAAATCCGGCGCACTACGGCTGAACTGGCCCGAAGTCGGGAGGATCTGCGCACCAAAAACCAGTTATTGGAAGAAAACCTGCGCATGGCAGGGGAGATTCAGCAGGCCATGCTTCCCCAGCAATACCCCAGATTCCCGCAGAATGCTTCCAACGAGCAAAGCGCCTTCCAGTTTGTTCATCGCTACCAGGCTGCCGAAGGTGTGAGTGGTGACTTTTTTTATGTCTCCGCCTTATCCGACCATGAGGCTGCTGTATTTGTTTGCGATGTGACAGGCCACGGTATCCGCGCCGCCCTGGTCACGGCCATGGTGAGAGCGCTGACCGAGGAACTCAAGCCAGTGGCCAGGGACCCGGGTGAATTCCTGCGTAAATTGAATTTCGACCTGCACAGCATTCTCAAGAACACCGGATCACCCATGCTGACAACCGCTTTTTACATGGTTGCGAATTGCGAGAATGGCGAAATCCGGTTTGCCAATGCGGGACACCCCAAGCCTCTTGTTATTCGCCGTTCCAAGCAGCAGGTGGAGCCCCTGTCCAATGATTGCGGACGCGGCCAGCCAGCGTTGGGTCTTTTTGAAAAGCCGCCTTATGAAACCAGCTCCGCACGGCTTTCGCCGGGCGACATGGTCATGTTTTTCACCGATGGACTCTATGAGGTGCAGGGCCAGAATGAGGAATTATACTCCCAGCAAAGGTTGGTCATGGATGTGAAAAACCTGCTGGAATTCACTCCGGGCCGGATGTTTGACGAATTGGTTCAATCCATCAAGTCCTTCTCCATCAACGGGGAATTTGAGGACGATGTTTGCCTGGTGGGCCTGAATTTCAACCATGCCTTGGGCAATCTGCCTTCCAATCCGTAACGCAAACCGTTTCCGTGCACCGTGGGCACGGCTCCATGGTGCCTGTTTCCGTTGAACTTCCTGGTTTTGATGATGTTTGGGCCTTGAATATGCCGGGCATTTGATTTTGACGCTTCGGCATTCCTCACGTATCGTTCACATTCAAACTGAACCAGTTCACCGGGAACTCAACGTTTTAAAACTTAGCATGATTGGACAACTATTTAAGGCGATTTTCGGATCAAAAAATGATCGGGACGTAAAAAAAATCCGTCCGGTGGTAGCCAAGGTCAACGAGATAGAGAAAGGCTTGCAATCGGTCGGGCCCGAGGAATTGCAGGCGCGGACTCACCGATGGAAGGCTGAGCTTTCTCAAATCCAAGACGACACCGAGCTGGCCCGGCGCCTGGATGAGATTCTGCCGGAGGCATTTGCCGTGGTGAAAAATGCCTGCCGGAAAATGTGCGGCCAGGACGTGGTGGTTCGCGGTCATCCGTTGAAATGGGAGATGGTGCCTTTCGACGTGCAATTGATTGGCGGATATGCCCTCCACACCGGTCACATTGCTGAAATGGCCACGGGGGAGGGAAAAACCCTCGTGGGAACCTTGCCCGTCTATTTGAACGCCCTGTCGGGTCGCGGTGTGCATGTAGTGACCGTGAACGATTACCTTGCCTCCCGGGACAGCGAATGGATGGGGGCGCTTTACAAATACCTTGGGCTGACAGTGGGCTGCATCCTGAACAGCCAGGACCCCAGGACCCGCCGTCAGCAATATGCATGTGATATTACCTACGGCACCAACGCGGAATTTGGTTTTGATTATCTCCGCGATAATGGCATGGCCAAACGCAGGGAGGAACAGGTGCAAAGGGGCCATTATTTTGCCATTGTTGACGAGGTGGATTCCATTTTGATTGATGAGGCCCGGACGCCTCTCATCATCAGCGGCCCCTCGATCAGGACTTTTGATGAACAATATGCCCGTTGGAAACCCTCGGTGGAATCCCTGGTGCGCGCGCAGAATCAACTTTGCGCCCGCTATTTGAAGGAAGCGGAAGAATTGATCGAAAAACTCAATCCCAAGGACGGTTCCAACGTGCCCAACGCATCAGCCTTGGAATCTCAAATTGGCCTGCTGCTTTTCCGTGTGAAAACCGGTCAGCCCAAGTCTGAAGGATTGCTTAAAATCCTGGAAAACCCCCAATATGCGGGACTCATGAACCGGGCTGAATTGGAATTGCACCGGGACCAGAAAAAGGTGGATTTATACCGGGAAAAGGAGGAATTATTTTTTGCGATTGATGAGAAGAGCAATGAGGCCGACCTGACTGAGAAAGGGCGCTCACACATCAGCCCGCAGGATCCTGATGCATTTGTGCTTCCTGACCTGGCCACCCAGTTGCATGACGTGGATTCCGGGGCTGAGGCGGACATGCGCAAGCGAATGGAAATCAAGGCCAAGCTTCAATCAGAGTTTGAGGGCAAGGCCCAGAAAATCCATGCCATTTCCCAGTTGCTCAAGGCCTACAGTCTTTATCAGTTGGATGTGGAATACGTGGTCCAGGAAAACAAGGTAATCATAGTGGACCAGCACACCGGTCGGTTGATGGCAGGGCGCCGGTGGAGCGATGGGCTCCACCAGGCGGTGGAAGCCAAGGAAGGGGTGGCCATTGAGCGGGAGACACAGACCCTTGCCACCATCACCATCCAAAATTATTTTCGACTATACAGGAAGCTTGCCGGCATGACCGGCACTGCCGAGACGGAAGCGACCGAGTTTTTTGACATCTATAAACTGGGGGTGCTCACCATTCCCACCAACCGGCCCAATATCCGGAAAGATGGCCATGATTCCGTCTATAAAACGAGGCGGGAAAAATTCAACGCAGTGGTGAGGGAAATTCAAGCCATGCATGCCGCCGGTCGTCCTGTGCTGGTCGGTACCATCTCCGTGGAGACGAGTGAGATGCTGTCGAGGATGCTCAAAAAGGAAGGCATGATCCACTCAGTGCTCAATGCCAAATACCACCAGCAGGAAGCGGAGATCGTAGCCCGTGCCGGCCAACGGGGCGCCATCACCATCGCCACCAACATGGCCGGTCGCGGCACTGATATTAAACTTGGCCCCGGCGTTCCTGAATTGGGCGGTTTGCACGTGCTGGGGACGGAGCGGCATGAATCACGCCGTATTGACCGCCAGTTGAGGGGACGTTGTTCCCGCCAGGGAGACCCCGGAAGTTCCCACTTTTTCATTTCGCTTGAGGACGACCTCATGCGGTTGTTTGGATCGGACCGAATTGTCAAGCTCATGGAGCGTATGGGCCTTGAGGAGGGTGAGGAGCTACGCCATGGAATGCTGAACCATTCCATCCAGCAGGCCCAAAGAAGGGTTGAGGGGCATCATTTCCAGCAACGCAAACGAACGCTGGAATATGATGACGTCATGAACAAGCAGCGGGAGGTGATTTACGGCTTTCGCAATGAGATCATCAATGCCACAGATGTAAGAGACCGGCTGATGGATATCATCGAGGAGGTGGTGGTTTCCAAGGTGGAACAGTGCACGGAATCGGACAGGGAAAGCGGCGAATGGAAAATCCGGGCCCTGGCCGACTGGGTCAATCTCAACTTTCCATTGGGCTTGACCGAGGAAGAGTTGATCAAGGTTGCCGCAGCGGGACATGAAAGGCCGGTGGACGGATCGCTTTTCGACGGGTTGAACGAAGGGCAGTTTGCCTTGTGCAATTTCGTGACGGAAAGGATCCACAGCGCTTATGAATTAAAAATCAGCTTCGAAGACCCTGAAAAGCTGGCCACCGTGGAGCGGTACACCATCCTGAGCGCCATTGATAAATTATGGCAGGAGCATCTTTATGAAATGGACAGCCTGCGCCAGAGCATTGGTTTAAGAGCGCATGGCCAGCGCGATCCGCTGATTGAATACAAGGCGGAGGCCTTCAAAATTTTTGACGACCTGATGGTGAACGTCAAAAGTGAAATCTGCCACAATGTTTTTCGCAGCGCCTCATCCATGATGGCATTTGAGAATTTCCTGCGAAATGTGCCGCAACATGCCTCCCATGACAGCGCCAAACCGTTTACCAAAGGCGCTGGACAGTCAGCGGGGCCTGTCAAAGGCAGCGAAATGGTGAGCGAGGCGGCCCAAGCCATGGAAAAGCAGCCCAAACCAAAACCAGTGCGTTCAGGCCCCAAGGTGGGACGCAATGACCCATGCCCCTGTAACAGCGGAAAAAAGTATAAAAAATGCTGCGGACAATGAGCATTCAAACCGGTGCGCGGGACGCCTCAGACCAATTCATGAATTCTCACCGGATCGGCGTGGATCTTGGCGGCACCAAAATAGAAGGGGTGGTCTTGGATCCTGAGGGGGTCGAACTCTTCCGCAAGCGGGTGCCCACGGAAAGGGATCGTGGTTATGAGCATATACTTGAAACCTTGAAAGGCTTGTCTCAGGAACTTCGGGATGTGGTTGGAAACCAAAAGTTTACATTCGGCATTGGGACGCCTGGCGCCATTTCTCCCAAAACCGGCCTGATGAAAAATTCCAACACGCTGTGCATGAATGGGCGCCCGGTTCGCCTGGACTTGGAGAAATGGCTTGGACATCCCATTGCAATCCAAAACGATGCCAATTGCTTTGCCATGGCCGAGGCCAGACTGGGTGTCGGACGCGGCTGTGACTTGGTGTTTGGGATCATCATGGGCACGGGTTGCGGCGGTGGCTTGGTTTACCG
>DAIDJC010000233.1 GCA_027451565.1 Limisphaerales bacterium
CACTTCATGGTAAAAAGTTATAGGCAAAGCCTGTTTGTGGCTCAACTTTCCTTGTCGAAATCCGGTCTTTCTGAAACCAGTTTGCCAGGTATTCACCCGCCAACCCGCTTGAAACATCCAATTATGGGTGCAGGTGGAGAGATTTATGCCCCCTTCATCCATTTATGGACGTGCATCGGGAGCATTTTTCTCTGGCAAAAAGGGCCGGTGACACTGAAAATCAGTGTTTGGTGCATAAGCCATGAACGAGCAAATCATTATATTGGATTTTGGGTCCCAGTACACGCAAGTCATTGCCCGGCGCATCCGGGAGTGCCAGGTCTATTCGCAAATACTGCGGTACGACACGCCGGCCAGTGAACTGGCCAAACTCAATCTGAAAGGTTTGATCCTGTCCGGAGGTCCGAGCAGCGTGTATGCCCCGAATGCGCCCATGCCGGATCCGGGGGTATTTAAACTGGGTGTGCCCGTGCTGGGCATCTGCTATGGGGTGCAATTGTTGGCCCATTTCCTGGGGGGCAAGGTGGAAAAGGGGCTCAAACGGGAATATGGCAAAGGGACACTCACGGCAAAGGATACCAAGTGCGCCCTGTTCGCCAAGCTGCCCAAATCCATCCAGGTCTGGAATTCGCATGGGGACAAACTCACGCGCCTGCCAGGGGGATTCAAACCGGTGGCCACCACGGACAACTCGGAATTTGCGGCGATTGAGAACCGCAGCAGCAAATTTTTCGGGCTCCAGTTCCATCCTGAAGTGGCCCATACCTCGCACGGGCGGGAGATTCTTTCCAATTTCGTCCACGGGATTTGCGGCTGCGGCCGGGGTTGGACCATGCGGCGCTATGTGGACCAGGCGGTGGAAGCCATCCGCTCGCAGGTGGGGCAGGACCGGGTGATATTGGGGCTGAGCGGCGGAGTGGATTCAAGCGTGGCTGCGGCCTTGCTGCACAAGGCCATTGGCGGGCAATTGACCTGCATTTTTGTCAATAACGGCCTGCTCAGGTCCCGCGAGGCCGAGGTGGTGCAGGAAGTTTTCGGACGGCATTTTAAAATCCGGTTGCAGTATGAAAACGCCGCGCGCGCCTTTCTCTCCAAGTTGAAAGGAGTGACGGATCCCGAGCGCAAAAGAAAAATCATAGGGCGCACATTCATTGAAGTATTTCAGGCAGCGACATTGAAGGCTGGCAAAGCCCGTTTTCTGGCCCAAGGCACCTTGTACCCGGACATCATTGAATCGGTGCCCATAGCGGGAAATCCTGCCGCATTGATCAAGAGCCACCACAACGTTGGAGGGTTGCCCAAAAACATGAAGTTTCAATTGGTGGAACCCTTGAAAAACCTTTTCAAGGACGAAGTGCGCCAACTGGGGCTGGAACTGGGCGTGCCGCGGGAAATTGTTTACCGGCAGCCTTTCCCGGGTCCGGGACTGGCCGTGCGCATCCTGGGTGAAGTCACGCCGGCACGCTGCGAAATCCTGCGGCAGGCGGATGCCATTGTCGTGGAAGAGATGAAAACCTCGGGCTGGTACCATAAAATCTGGCAGAGTTTTGCGGTATTGCTGCCTATCCGCAGCGTGGGTGTGATGGGGGATGAGCGGACCTACGATTACACCATCGCCATACGGGCGGTGGAATCACAGGATGGCATGACGGCGGACTGGGTGAAGCTGCCCTACCCTTTGATTGAACGCTTGGCCAGCCGCATCATTAACGAGGTCAAGGGGGTCAACCGCTGCGTTTACGACATCACCAGCAAGCCACCCGGGACCATTGAATGGGAATAAATGGGAATAGCTGGAATTGCCCGGGGAGAAAGGTCAGGCAGGCAGATGAGTTGAGGAAGCGGCCTGGGCGTTTTGAAGAGCAGCCGGCTGCGAGTGCGCGGACTTGTATTCATTAAGTTTGTTTCGCAACGTGCGGATGCTCACTCCCAGGAGCCTGGCCGCATGCGTGCGGTTGCCCCTGCATTGGTCCAAAGCGGCAAAAATGTGGCGCCGCTCCATTTCCGCGAGGGAGGCAAATTCCGGCGCCTCGGGCTTGATGATGGATGCCGCGGCTTTGGGGGGCGCAAAGTTCCTGCACTCTGCCTCCCTTGCGCCAATGGAAGTGAGACCCAGATGCTGGGGTTCCAAATAGCCATTGTCCCCGCATAGAATGACGGCCCGTTCTATGACATTTTGGAGTTCACGCACATTGCCGGGCCAGGAATGCCTCATGAGCAGGTCCCGGGCTTCCTCGGTGAACCCCCTGATGTTGATGCCATGCCTTCGGCTGAATCGCTGCATGAATTCGCGTTTGAGCAGGAGGATATCCAACGGACGCTCGCGGAGCGGACTGACATGGATGGGAACCACATTCAGGCGGAAAAACAAGTCCTGACGGAATTCTTTACGCTCCACGCTTTGTTCGAGATTACGGTTGGTGGTGGCGATCACGCGGACATCCACCTTGATGGTGCGATTTCCGCCCACACGCTCGAATTCGCGTTCCTGAAGAACGCGAAGGAGCTTGGCTTGGACCGTGATGGGGATTTCGCTGATTTCATCCAGCAGGATGGTGCCTCCGTGAGCCAGTTCGAAGCGCCCTTCCCGTTTGTTCACCGCCCCGGTAAAGGCTCCCTTTTCGTGGCCAAAAAATTCACTTTCGATCAGGTTTTCAGGAATGGCCGCGCAATTGACCTTGATGAATGGTGCCCGGGAGCGGGAGCTCTGGCGGTAAAGCGCGCGGGCAATGGCTTCCTTGCCTGTGCCGCTCTCACCCTGGATGAGAACCGTGGCATGGGTCCTGGCCACCTTGCGAATCAGTTGGTGCAGGCTTTCCATGTCCTGGCTGTTTCCCAAAAGGGTGTTTTCACCATCGTCAGGTTCCTGACTCAACAGCCTGTTCACCCGCACCAAACGAACAAATTCCTCCGCCTTGCGGAGCGTGACCCCCACCTGCTCGTCGGAAAAAGGCCGGATGAGGTAGTCAAAAGCCCCGCCCTTGATGCATTCCACGGCAGACTCCACGCCGCCCACCCCGGCGGTGACCACGGCCAGTGGCTTTTGAGGACGAGCCTGGAGTTCCTTCAGCAAATCTGTCCCATCCCCGTCAGGAAGACGCAGGTCCAAAAAAATCAGGTCAAAATTGTCCCGGCTCAGGTAATCGCGAGCTGCGGCAAGAGTGGTGACCGCAGCCACATCATAGCGGCAGCGACGGAGATAATTTTCCAGGTGATTCCTGAAATTCAGCTCGTTTCCAAGTACGATGATTTTTTCTATGGCCATTGTCACGTGCGCCGGTCAGCGGCATTCAGTGTCAAAACTCTCAACCAATTTGCGGACAAGCTGTTACTGTTTTGGAATTCATCAGGCCCACTTTGGACACCCGGCAACCTTCCAAAAAGCGTCACCATGAAAACCAGATGCAGGAAACGTCTTAAAATGCATCCAAAGTCAGTTCACAGGCCGCACTTGTTTATTTCGGGTTGAACATAGGCAAGAAATTCCAAGTTGCCAACATCATATCTCAAAGATGTGGAAATTTTTTGCCTGGCGGACAAAAAACCGAGGGTCAGGATGCCGAAATGGAATGCCGCTGATACACGCTGGCAAGATAATTGGGACGTGGAGCAGGGTTAGGGAGGTGCGAGGGTGGAACCATGCCGCGACGGAGCATGATTTGCTGGTTTTCGCGGTCCAGCAGGAGAACTTTCATCAATTGATCTTGAATCTGCTGAAAAAGAGGGGTGATTTCCGGGCAATTTTCGCGCTCATTCCGGGAGCTATTTTGCCAAACCAAGCGCCGACTGCGCAGGCGGGCCAGCATTTGCTCCAGGTTGGGTAGAAGAGTACGCCTTTGATCCTGAAAAAACTCCGGATCATAGGCCGATTGGCCGCCGAGGGCGAGATTCTCCTGGGTGGCCAGTTTTAAAATTTCATCGCACAACCCCAAATAACGGCGCAGGTCATGGGTCATTTCCTGGATAAACAAGGGAGTGAGGGTTGTGTTCATGGTTTTTGGGCGCCAAGAGCATTAAAATTTGCCACCGCAGCGGGTGAAATGCCTTTCACAAGAAAACCATTCATATTTTCTGCATTAGTCTGCCATTGCACAAAATTAAGACGCCACATGGACATCTGAAATATCGTGTTTAATGCAGTGGACCCATTCGTGCCATCCGCAGACTGCCGGTTCAAAATATCCTGATAGGTTTGAATTGCAAGGCTGGGTTGGGCCAATCGTTCATACGTCAAACCTATCTGGTACTCTACCGGCACCTGCCATTCCAGAGACGGGTCCAAATGCAAAAGATTTTGATAGATGGTCAGGGAATCGGTGAAATCCCCTTCATGGTAGAGCTGATTGGCAATCTCATTGCCAACTCGTTGTTGCCAATAGGCCCATACCTGGGGGTTGTTCTGGGTTTTGCTTTTTTGTTCCTGGAGGCAAAGCAGCACCTGCTGCAATGCCTCGGCATTTTGACCCAAAGCCTTCAAGGATTGAGCCAGATAGTAACGCACCTCGGGCACCTGGTCTGCATTTGGATAGAGATCTAGAAACTCCTTGGCTTTCCCAATGGTTTCTTTCCGTTCATTGATCATGGCCAATGAGCGGACCAGACGAAATTCCAACGTGAGTTGGCCGAGGCGGTTCGCAAGACGGTGTTGAGCGTGGACCGGAATCAGCCGCTTTCGGAGAGCCGGACGATGGACGAGTTGGTGGCGCGGCAGGTGGCGCCGCTGCGGTTCCGAATGCTGCTGCTGGGGCTGTTCGCGGCGCCGGCGATGACGCTGGCCGCAGTGGGGGTTTACGGCGTGGTTTCGTACTCGTGCAGCCGTCGGGCGCGGGAATTTGGGATCCGGTCGGCGCTGGGGGCGGGGCGGCGGGAGATTCTTGGGCTGGTGCTGCGGCAGGCGGGTGGGATTGCCACGGCGGGGGTTGCGGTGGGGCTGGCG
>DAIDJC010000234.1 GCA_027451565.1 Limisphaerales bacterium
ACGATACAGCAATTAATATTTATGGCGGAAACTTTTTTTCGAGGTTCAGACGGGCTTAACTCTGCCTACGCAAATGGAGTACTGCGTGCGGACCTTCAGTATCGCATTTTTCGAGACAGGTGCCTGTTTTCTATCTTTGAAACACTTTTTTCAGGAAATGATGCAGGATGAAGTATTCACTCCGGAACTGGGTCAGCCTGGCTGGAGCTTGGGTCAGCGGCGTGCGGAAGCAGGGAGCGGATGCGACTTTCCAATCGGTCCAAGTCGAGTGGCTTGGTGAAAAAATCCTCCACCTGCATGGCAGTTGTGCGCTTGGTTACCTGGCTGGAAAGGGCGCTCATGAAGATGACGGGGATTTTTCGCGTGGATGGCTGGCGTTTAAGGATTTCACAGACGGACAACCCATCCAAGTCGGGCAGCAGGATGTCCAGCAGAATCAAATCAGGTTTGAATTGCCGGGCTTGGCTCAGGGCCTGGACACCATCATTTGCGACCAAAAAATCGCATTTCAAATCGGCCAGACGGAACTTGACGAGTTCAATGAAATCCACCTCGTCATCGACAATCAAAATCTGTCTTGTCATAAACCACAAGGTAACCTTTTGATGTATGATGACAATAGCGAAGCGGTTAAAGTGCGGTTACGAAACGGAGACATCGGCAGCAAGGCGGCGGGAGGGCTGACGACGGCCAAAAGAAAAATGCAGGCTCGGGGCGGGTATTTGCCCCGCGTCCAAGCCCGCATTCAAAGGAGGATGCTTATTTTAATTTTTCCAGGGTGGTCTTGATGGCTGCAAAATTGGGAAGATCCTTGGGTGTGGGGGTTTGTTCGCTATATTGCACCGTGCCGTGCTTATCAATGACGAAGGCAGCGCGGGCGGCTGTATCTCCCACACCTGCCAGCATGGGGAAAAGCACATCGTATTTTTTTGTGACTTCCTTGTTGAGGTCGCTGGCAAGGACTATTTTAATGTTGTTCTGCTTGGCCCAGGCCTCCTGCGCAAACGGACTATCCACGCTGATGGCGATGACATTCGCGCCCAATTTTTCATACTCACCCAACCCGGCTGTTTGATCACACATCTCCGAGGTGCAAACACTGGTGTAGGCAAGTGGAAAAAACAGAAGGACGGTGTTTTTCTTTCCAAAATTGTCACTGAGCTTGATGTCGCTCAGGCCGCTGGCATTTTTGGATTTGAGGGTAAACTCCGGAGCTTTGGATCCTGTGGGAATAGGCATAATAATGTTGGTCAGATTGTTAAATTTTAACTTAGGTTTATTCTGGCTGCAACGCCATGGGGTGTCAATATAGTTTGGCGCTGGATTTGAGAGGAGACTCAAAAGTCCTCTCGTGAAGACGATTTGGCCGCCGGCCCGGCGGTGCACGCAGGGGGCATTTACAGGGTCACCTCCAGTGAGGCGGCGGGGCTTGAGCTGGCTGCAGCCGCCATCCGGCCATGCCGGCCCAGGTGTCAGGCAGGTGAATTGTTTTTTCCATTCCACCCGAACAACTTTTTGGTGCGGATCATTTCAAAAATGGGGGCGGGTATGATTTCCGAGAGCTTTTCATCGCCTGCATGAATTTTGGCCAGAACATCGCTGGAATAAACTTTCAAAGCTTCCGGGTTATGGTTGGGGATGTTGGCGATGAAACCGTTTTCAAGAAGATGCGCGTAAAGGTGGCGAATATTTTGGGCCACCTCCAATGTCTCCACCGTGGTGAGTTTGCCCGTGACCTTGTCGAGCGAGGGGTAAACATAAAGCTTGGCCCCATTTTTAAAAAGCTGGCCCAGGGATTCCATCAGGCCGCCCGGAAGGTCTGTGTAAAATTTTTCATCAAACACATCACGCAACCGCACCAGGCCGATGGGAAGGCCAATAGGACGGTCAGTCTGCCGGGAGAGGTAGGTGACCAGCCGGTGGTAGCGTAGGAAGTTGGAGATCATCACCGGCTTGCCCAGCGCTGCCAGGATGTCCACCCGGTCCAGAAAATCTTGATGATCAATTTTATTGCCCACCTGCAACTGGCGCAGGGTCATTTCAAATAAAACCACGGGTTGTTCGCCGGGGGCGCATTTTTCACGGATAAAATGTTCCTGCCCGCGTTCCATCATGTCCAACATCGGGTTGGTGAGGGGACGGAAACTGCCACGCTCCACAAGGACAGGCTTTTTCCACAACAATTCGCCGGGGATGATGGTTTCGCCGTCTGCGGTGAACATGGCGGCTTCCGTGAGCCATTGCTCGACCAGTTGAAGGGCCATGAGCCGGTTATCCACCTTGGTGAAGGCCGGCCCGGAAAACTTGATCATGTCCACTTCCACCCTGGCGCTGGAAAGTTCATCCAGCAATGAGCCAATAAGCTCGGCTGGGTTGGCGCTTTGATAGAAAGCTGCATGGAGCAGGTTCACCCCGATTATGCCCAGGGCTTCCTGCTGGCGGAGGCTTTCCTTGTCCAAGGTGCGGACGTGAATGATGATTTGGGAAGGCTCCTCGCGGATCTGGGACTGGAATTTCACGCCCAACCAGCCTTGTCCTTCGTCCCTTTTGGTGGCCACGGTGTCGGCAAAGACAAAAAACGCGCACTTTTCCCCACGGGAGGCATCCAATCGCTTCAGTAAAAGATCATATTCCAAGTCCAGCATGGACTGGAGTCGTTTGCGGCTGACGTAACGGTCGGATTTCCCGTAAATGGCATCGCTTACGGACATGTCGTAGGCGGAAATGGTTTTGGCCACGGTCCCCGAGGCTTTGCCCACATGAAAGAAGCGGCGGGCAACTTCCTGGCCAGCGCCAATTTCTGCAAATGTGCCATATCGCTTGGCATCCAGGTTAATCTGGAGGGCCTTTTCATCGGTGTTCATTTTTTCGCCGTTCATATTGCTTCCCTTTCTTCGCTGACCCGAGAGTAATCCAGTCTGCAACCATTGTCCAATACCGCAATCAAACCATGAATGGTCCGGTTTGGTTGGAATTCTGGTCTTTCCGTCCCTTTTTGGGACGCTATACTAGGGTACATGTATCGTACGCAGGACCTCCACGTCAAAGAAATCGTGCCGTTGCTTTCGCCAAGGGCGCTGCGAAATTTAATGCCCACGCCGGACGCAGCCAATGCCACGGTGGCGCGCAGTCGTGAACGCGTCATTCGCATTCTGCGCCAGGAAGATCCCCGGCTGCTGGTGGTCATTGGCCCCTGCTCCATTCATGACCAAACCAGCGCCATCGAATATGCGCGCAAACTCAACGCGCTCCGCGTGGAACTGGCAGACCGGATGGAAATTGTGATGCGGGTGTATTTCGAGAAACCGCGCACCACCATTGGATGGAAGGGGCTTATCAATGATCCGCACCTCGATGGTTCGCAGGATATTGGCACGGGACTGCAGATTGCCCGGAAACTTTTATTGGAGATCACGGAAATGGGCATGCCTGCGGCGACGGAATTTTTGGACCCAATTGTGCCGCAATACATTGCGGATTTGGTGACATGGGCGGCCATTGGCGCCCGCACCACGGAATCCCAAACACACCGTGAAATGGCCAGTGGATTGTCCATGCCCGTGGGTTTGAAGAACAGCACGGATGGGAGTTTGCAGGTGGCGATTGACGCGATGAATGCCACGAGTCATCCGCATAGTTTTCTGGGGATCAATGAGGAGGGTTTGACCAGCATAGTGCGCACGAATGGCAATCCCCATGCGCATGTCGTGCTGAGGGGCGGCAGGGCCATGACGAATTACGATGCGGCCAGCATCAAGGCGGCGGAGGAGAAATTGGAGCGTGAGAAGCTGCCCCGGGTGCTCATGGTGGATTGCAGCCACGCCAATTCCTCGAAACAATTTGCGCGACAGGAAGACGTGTGGCACAGCGTGATAGAGCAGCGCGTGCAAGGCTCCAAATCATTGATTGGGCTGATGGTGGAAAGCCACCTTCACGAGGGAAACCAACCCATCACCCAAGGGTCCGCCCAACTGAAATACGGGGTCAGCATTACCGATTCATGCATCGGCTGGGAAACCACCGAGCGAATGCTTCGCTGGGGGCATGAAGCTTTGAACAGATTGTTTGACGAAAAGGCCTTGTCTGCAAAAGGTTAAAAGTGGTAACCAAGAGATAGAGACAGAGTGGGAGAGAAAAGCCGAAATCTCGAATAGGAAGACTGGCCCGCTTGACCTGCTGCCGACATTCCGGTGAACGGATTTGAGTTTGCCGCAGAAGGCGTGATGGTGCGGGAAGACCCGGCGATAACCTGCGCGGCCGCCGCCCAATCCCAGTTTTTACCGTCTCTTCCCACGCCGACACTGCCCACACTCAATGCCGTGTCAGGGACCGCAGGGGTAAAATAGGTGGAAGGTGAGGTTTCCGTGGAATAAAAATACCCGGCGCTGACGAACCACCCGTTTTCAAGGTATCTTGTCACCCCGAACTTGTATTGGAAACTGTCCCGCCAATGCAATGGAAGGGAAAGATCCTGTCCAAATATCTGCCTGGTGCCGGAGAGATTCACCACACCCACGGTGTCCCAATTGATGTAGTCGAGATCAAATTCAATGTTCCAGTTGGAGGTCGGCCTGTAGGAGATGCCGACGGAAGCGGTCTGGGGGAAAGCCAAATCCGCACTGGTGCCTGCAGATGCGGATGGGCCAGAACCATTGTTGTAGGACGAATCACCCTGAAAATCCGTAGTGGTGGACAAACGATAATTTCCACCAATGGAAATTTGATCCAAAGGTTGCCACAGAATACCGGCAGTCAGGCCATAGGAGAAGCCATCGCCCGAAAACTGGAAAAAATCGTTGTTCGAAAAAAGACCGCGATTGAATTTTATGTCTGCATAATTGATCGTGGGGCCAATGGCAATGGACAGGGATTTGGCAATTTTCCATGAAACCACTGGATTGACTGTGAGATAGCTGAGTTGGGAATCAATGGCAAG
>DAIDJC010000235.1 GCA_027451565.1 Limisphaerales bacterium
GCTTTGCCGCCAGCCCTTATACGGTCAACCAGGTTTCGCACCTTTTTTGGTCCGAGGCCGCCCTTGCCTACACTTTCCCGCACAGCGGCCAGTCTATTTACGTCCGTCTCACCGGCGGCACCAGCGTGGATGCCGATCGTTTCAGCGCCTACCGGCTGGGTGGTTTCCTGCCCCTGATCGCCGAGTATCCCCTGTCCCTGCCCGGCTATTTTTACCAGGAAATCAGCGCCCGGCAGTTTGTGCTGCTTAATGCCAATTACATCATTCCCATTGACCGGGAAAAGCGCTGGAATCTCAATGCCAACCTGGGCAGCGCCGTCGTGGATTATCTTCCAGGCGAATCCCAGCCCGGCAACTGGCTGAATGGTGTCGGCGGTGGCGTGCTTTATTGCTCGCCCTCAGACCGATGGAAGGTGGCCGTGAACTATGGTTACGGCATTGATGCCATACGCAGCCACGGACGGGGCGCCAACAGCATCGGATTTTTCCTGCAAGTGGACCTGGGCAAATTTCCCAGCCATTTTTTCAAGGGAACCCAGCCGCTGCAATGGAGCGGGTTGAGTCATTTGTTTGACTGACCGCGACCGCAAGGCTACGGGGACGCCAGCCGGTAAAACATCGCCTGGGCCCCACCCGATACGGGCGGCGTGTAGGGATTCGGGGTTGCAGGCAAATCCACCCACGAACCGTTCGCCAGGCTGTTCGTGCATGCCTGCAAATGGCACACAATCCCGGACGGCCATGAAAAGGATGGTCGGCCATTCGATGAGCTGATGGATAGTTGCAGGGGCGCGGTGGGTTCATAGACCCGGACATAGTCCACCTGCATTTCCTGGGGAAAGGAGGTTCCCGAGTTGATGTCATTCGTGGTGGGTTGCCCCACATAACTGCCTCCCACGGCCACATTCAATAGAAAGAAGAAAGGCGCGTTAAACGGAGCACCCGTCGTCTGGGTTTCATACCATTGTCCATCCACATACCAGGAAATGGAGTTGGATTGCCAATCCAGGTCGTACGTATGGAAGTTGGTGGTGCTTTCGCCTGAGGGCAGGTAATCAATGGCCGTGGGATTGAACCCATTGGCATGGAGGCTGCCCTGCACAAAGTCCGGCGCGGACCCGTCGTTTTCCACCACGTCAATCTCACCGCAGGACGGCCAGCCCACCACGGGATAATTGGTGCCCATCATCCATAAAGCCGGCCACATGCCGGTGCCCGATGGCAACCGGGCACGCCATTCGAAACGCCCGTAGGTGGGCGTGGCATACATCCCCAAGGTTTTCATCCGCGCCGAGGTGTAATCAAATCCGTTCATGGACTCTTTTCGC
Organism: Limisphaerales bacterium; assembly: GCA_027451565.1. Classification (GTDB taxonomy): domain Bacteria; phylum Verrucomicrobiota; class Verrucomicrobiia; order Limisphaerales; family UBA11358; genus UBA11358. Next base: position 1,329 of record DAIDJC010000235.1, read on the forward strand.
GCCACAATGTGCAGCAGGCCTCCTGCCTCATAAGCATTGTTGGTTCGTCCGGTGTAATACTCCAGTTCGTTGTTGCCCCAACCTGAATTGTTGCCCGTCTCAAAACCCCATATCTTCGTGTTGATGCTATTGCTGTTAAATTCATCGTCCCACACGATGTTCCACTGCTGCGCCGCCGCATTGGTCAGGGTCACATGCCCCGTCACATTCAGGCTCAAATCATCAAAATACATCGAGCCATTGGCATTATCGGACCCTTGCTCAAAGACCACCTGATACCGGACCGTGGCTGTGCCGGCAGGCGCCACCAGCATGGAAACTGTGTTTGTGACCGTCCCAGGCTCCAGGATCAGCGCCGGGGCATTATTAAACGAACATTCATTGGTGATTTGCAGGTTAAACCACGTATTAACCCCCCCAAAGGAAGCCAGGTTCGACCCCGTGACCACCGCAGAGCGATACAAGGACAGCGCATTTCCCAGCGAATCCCGGAAACTCACCTCCAACCATACCGAATCCTCGCCGTGGATTGCATCCGTTCCCAAGTTAAACAGCCAACCATTGGCTGAATAAACCGTTCCAGGCTGTGAAACATTATCCTGATACACCCCAGAATCATTTATGGCGCCCGTGAACTGCCCGAAAGTCTTTAAATAGTAATTGCCCGAATGGGGCGTTGTTTCGTTGCCTTCCACCAATACGTTGGGAATTGTATTTCCAAAGGAAGTCCAACCAGCCAGTGAACCTGTTTCGAAACCGCCATTGGTCAAAATGGAAGCTCGGGTTGAAAAAACACAAGTCATTAAAAACAAATGAGTTAACAACAGTTTCGGGGAAATTCGATTTATCACGGATTTTTTATTTTGTAATGATTTTTAGCACACCAAACTAAGCCAAATTTTTGAAATGTCAAACCGGCGCATCTATTTTTGCGCGTTGGACATTTTAAATTTTAATCCTAAAAACAAATTCAAAAGCCAATCTGTCCCAATCTACTGGGCGCAAACTCTATGGGCCTGGCTGAAAATTGGGAAGGGTGCTGCGACTGGGGATTTGGGCCGTGGGCAATTCGTGCGACCGTGCCTTTTGTCAGTTCTTAATCTTCCATTTTGGCATCCTGTTCATCCTTTTCATCCTGTCTCAATTTTCTGACAGGATTCCCATGGAGGCATTGGACAGGATAAACAGGATTTACAGGATAAAATCGTTTGGCAACGGTTTGGGACAATGCGTCCCCTTCTTGAGCATCTTTCCGAATTTTCAGACAGGTTCTTAAAAATGGAGGCTGACCTGCGCCGACCCCATGTCCGTGGGATGTTTTTTTGTCAAGGAAAAGGAAACACCGAATTTAATGCCAATTCACCTACTCGGTGCGGTAGGACTAGTGATGAAATCGCATGACTTCATCCACTTGATCCCGCAGCCCGCCGCACCGCCTCGTCGAAAAAAATGACGCTTGCTCGCGGGAGCCTGCGGGATACATTGCCAAAAGTTAGGCGGCACCGAGCTTATATGTCATTTGAGGCATTCCAGAAGCATTGGCCAGAAAATGTTCTCGGCAATTTTTACGTTGGCGACCAGTGCCATGAATGCGAATTGTGCAGAGAATTGGTTCCAGAAGTGTTTGCACGCAACAACGTTCGGGATTATTCTTTCATAAAGAAGCAGCTGGAGACTCCAGACGAGTTAGCACATTGTCGTGAGGCTTTGGCCGGATGTTGCACAGAGACGATTTATGAGGACGGAGTTTTATTTGATCAGAAGTCGAAGGTTGCCGTCCGACACAGCACTCAAGGCCACTCCGATTACGCCGCTTCCCCCTGCGCTGCTCCGGCGCAACAAGCAGGTTTCGCTGCGGGTTTCGGGTTGGCGGGAGTCATCGGCGGTGTGGCTCGTTAGGCATCGTGACACGTTATGATTTCATGGCGCGACAAGACTGTTCGAGTTCAGGCCAGACTTGTCCCTCGGTTTATTTGGACGACGGCTTCGATTGAAGTCTTTTTGGATGAGCAGCGCATACTTTGCACCGGCGGACAGTTCAAGTTTACAGGCTCACATTCTGCCACATTTGCAGACGGAGGTTCGGAGCATCAGGCAGTTTTGAGTTGGGGGCAAGTACGTCGGCATCGTTTTCCCTATCAGCTCAAGATTGATGGCACCAGCATTGATGCCGCACACGTTGATGTCGTGAATTGGCGAATGGGATACATTCCGACTTTCCTGATTGTCGCGTCACTGGTTTTGATTTTTATGTTTGTCCGATGACCACGATGCTAACACAGTGCTCGAGCCGGCTGACCCGGCAGCTTCAACGATGTTGGTCGTTGACCCGTTCGTCGAGCTCGCGCAGGAATTTGGACGGATACACCAGGATGCAGTCCTGTCCGGGCGTTTACAGACAGCGGCACAGGACAAAGCCGCGCGGCCCGGCTTCGTAACAGAATTGCAAGCGCAGGCCGGGGTGGGCGGCATGCAGCTTGCAAGCCAGTTTGAGCACGTCGTCGTGCTCCCCGCCGATGATCCCGTAACGCCGCACTTCAGCCGAATCCGATGGTGCCAGGCCGACGGCGATGGAATCATTATGCACGTCCAGCCGAATGCACAGGACGGGGCCTTTGGCGGCCACGGGGGCTGCGGGTTTTGGGCCGGGGGGACGTGAGGATTTTTGCGACTCGACAGGTTTGGATCCGCGCAGTATGTATGTCTTTATGGTGTCTGTTTTCCTTTCATCTGTTGTTTGTGGCGTGAGTCCCTCAACCTGTGGCTCGGCACCCTTCACGCGGCGCAACCCACGTTTAACCCGGAGAGCAGACCCCTTTTTCATCGCCAGCCATACTGTCTAGGCTGCATTGAGCGCACTATGTCACCAGGGCGAAAAGAGATTTGTGATTGCGGCGTGTTAGAGCACGCCTCAAAAGAGCCAGATAGCGCCATTCGTTGGGACGCGGGCATGAATGAGTATCATATCGTTGATACGCGAGGCGGGCAGATGATGGTTTATTACTGCCCATTTTGCGGTGGAAGAGTTCCAGAGTCCCGGCGCTCATCCAAGTTTGCTCATGTGACGCAGCAAGAGGAGGCGCGCATATTTGAGTTGTTTCGCGGCTTTCGGACGGTCGCGGATGTTATCGCGAAGTATGGTCCGGCCGACGAGGAGCGCGAGTTTGCTTCGAGTGTTCGCAGTCCGAGCCGAGATGGCAAGCCCGAGCGAGGAGAGATATTTCGCGGCTTGGTTTACAAGAGTCTTTCACCAGTGGCAGACATCGTCTTCGAAGTCGGGAGCAGCGATTCGGTCCGAGGTACATGGATTCAGAAATATGTTGGAGAGAACCATGATGCCTCTTATGAGGGCAAATAAGTCAAGCGCCTGGTAAAAATATTGTTTGAGGACTTGGTGGCGCGAGCCGCAGTGGAGGCGAGTCGTCCGTGAAGCAGTTGTGCTCGCTGCGATGAAGACGCGTCATATTCACATCTTTGACCCGCAGCCGCAGCAATTCCATCAAACGCATGCCAGTGCCATCCAGCAGGCGCACCATATCCAAAGCGGTTTTTATCCCGGATGGATTCGGGTTGAAAGAGAATGGAAACATAGATC
>DAIDJC010000236.1 GCA_027451565.1 Limisphaerales bacterium
ATCGGCCGGCTTCCGGGATGTTATAGGAAAAATCCACCTCGCGGTCGTCCTCAAGGCGTTTTTTCATGTGGCTGGGGGTGATTTTATCCACGACGTTATTCATCCAGTCGAGTGTGGGAACGGGGCAGTCTATGGAAATCAATTCGCGGCTGATGCGGAAAACCACGGGGGTGCCCACCTTGATGTGAATATCCGAGGCTCCGCCATCCACGGCGGTTTTGAGTATTTTGTGAAACAATTCCATGATGAAAACCATAATTCATCCTGGAATAAAAGCCAGCCGGGAAAACGCGGTTTTTGGCGGGCAGCAGTTTTTGGGCGCCGGGGATTAAAATTTCCGTGTCATTCGGCTTGGGGAAGGGTATTCATTCGTGCATGGGCACACATAAAATAGGGATTATTGGGGGCAGCGGGCTGTATTCCATCGAGGGAATCACGCGCGCGAAGTGGTTGCGGGTGCGGACTCCATTCGGGGATCCATCGGATGCGTTTCTCACAGGGCGGCTGGCGGACCGCGAGGTGGTGTTTCTGGCCCGGCACGCCCGCGGCCACAGGATTTTGCCCACGGAACTGAATCATAGGGCAAACATCTGGGCACTCAAAAAGCTGGGGGTGGCATGGGTCCTGAGCGTGAGCGCGGTGGGATCGCTCCAAAAAAAATATGCACCGTGCGACGTGGTGTTGCCGGACCAGTTTTTGGACCGGACCAAACGGGACGTGGAACACACGTTTTTTGGCGGGGGGATTGTGGCGCACATCGCCTTTGCCGACCCGGTGTGCGAGGAGTTGCGGCGGCTGGCATTGAAGGCAGCCCGGGCCCAAAAGGCGAGGGTGCATGACGGGGGCACCTATGTGAATATGGAGGGTCCGGCCTTCAGCACCCGGGCCGAATCCCTGGCCAACCACCGGGCCAGGTTTGACGTGATAGGCATGACCAACATGGGGGAAGCGCGGTGCGCGCGGGAGGCGGAGATAGCCTACGCCACACTGGCCATGGTGACAGACTACGACTGCTGGAAGACGGACGAGGCGCATGTGACCGTGGAAATGGTGGTGGCCAACCTGACCCGCAATGCCGCCCTGGCCAAGGCCATTATCCTGCGGCTCCTGCCCAATATCCCTGAGAAACCAAACTGGCCCTGCCACTCCGCGCTGAAGCATGCCATTCTTACCCAGCGGCAATTCTGGCCCAAGAAAACCATAGCCCGGCTGGGGCCCATCCTGGAACGCTACCTTTGACCCGGCCCATAACCGCACATCGCCCATGAAAGCCTACCTGGACCTCCTTCGCACCGTTTTGGAGCAGGGAAAATACAAGGCCGACCGCACCGGCACCGGCACGCATTCCATTTTTGGCGCCCAGATCCGCTGCCCCCTCCGCGAATCTTTTCCCCTGCTCACCACCAAAAAAGTCCACACCAAATCCATCATTTATGAATTGCTTTGGTTTTTGCGGGGCGACACCAACATCCGCTGGCTGAACGAGCACGGGGTGACCATCTGGGATGAATGGGCGGATGAAAAGGGCGACCTGGGCCGTGTGTATGGGGCGCAATGGACTGACTGGCGAACAGCCGATGGCCGTTCCATTCATCAAATCAATGAGGTGGTGAGGCAGATTCGCGAAAACCCCGACAGCCGGCGGTTGATCGTGACGGCGTGGAATCCGGGGGAAATCGGGTCCATGGCTTTGCCGCCCTGTCACACTCTGTTTCAATTTTACGTTATGGATGGGGAATTGAGCTGCCAGCTTTACCAGCGCAGCGCGGATATATTTTTGGGGGTTCCGTTCAATATTGCCAGCTACGCCCTTCTCACGGCGATGGTGGCCCAGGTTTGCGGTTTGAAGCCGGGCGATTTTGTGCATACCTTTGGAGACCTGCATCTCTATGCCAACCATGTGGAGCAGGCCCGCCTGCAACTTGCCCGCGAGCCGCGTCCGCTCCCGCGCCTGAGACTGAACCCGGGAGTGACCCGGCTGGCTGATTTCAAATTTGAAGACGTGGAATTTCTGGATTACAATCCTCATCCCGCCATCAAGGCTCCCGTGGCGGTTTGACCTGCACCCCCGGCCCGGTTTGACCGGCGGTGACATGCCCTGTCATGAAATACTATAAAGCCATCGCAGCAATGTCCCTGAACCGGGTGATCGGCCAGGGCAACCGCATTCCCTGGCACCTGCCCGAGGATTTCAAATGGTTCAAGCAAATGACCATGGGCAACGTGATGGTCGTGGGTCGCAAAACATTTGAGAGCCTGGGTCGCCCGCTGCCCTACCGTAAAAACCTGGTGCTCACAAGGCACCCCCAAAAACTCATCAAATCGCACCCGGAAATTTTCGGCCAATACCATGAATGGCGGGGCGGGAAATTCCTCAGGCGCCCCTACCAGTTCCATTTCTCCAAGCTGGGCGAAAAAAATGAGACTGAGCTGTACGTCTTCAAATCCCTGGCCACACTGGACCCCTCCGCGTTTGCTTCGGATATTTTCATTTGCGGCGGGGCGGACATCTATGCCCAGGCCCTTCCCCTTTGCTCGGACCTCTACCTCACCCTGGTCAAACGCGAGGTCGAGGCGGGCGACGCATTCTTTCCCCCCTTTGAGGATCGCTTCGATTTGGTCGCGGAATTGAGGGACGAGCCGGCGTTTAAAATCCTGCATTACCGCCATAAATCCCTCGGGGCCGGGCAGGGGCCGAAATCCGGCGCGGTGAAGGCATGAAAAACGGCGGACTGTTTCCAGTCCGCCGTTGATGTAATTCGTGGATGGTTGACGGGATTATTCCGTCTTGACGGCCTCGTCTGCCGCATCAAAGGCATGCTGCAGGGCCACCAGGTCCTCACCCGGTTTCAAGGCATCCAGTATCTTCTGTTCTTCCTTGATTTGTTCATCGGTGTAGCTGGCCGCCTTGATGGACAGGCCGATTCGGCGTTCGCCCTTGTCAATTTTGACCACGCGAGCGGAAACTTCCTGGCCGGCCTTAAGCACGTTTTTGATCTTGTCCACGCGCTCCTCGCTGATCTGGGAGATATGCACAAGCCCGTCTATATCGTGCTGCAAGCCCACGAAGGCGCCGAAGCTGGCCAGTTTGGTGACTTTACCGCTGACCAGGTCGCCCACTTTGTACAGTTTTTCAATGTTGTCCCAGGGATCAGCCCCCAGTTGTTTCAATCCCAAGGCAATGCGTTGGTTCGGACGGTCCACTTCCAGCACCACCGCCTCCACCACGTCGCCCTTCTTGATGACTTCGCTCGGATGATTGATCTTACGGGTCCAGGACATGTCGGAGACATGGATCATGCCATCAATTCCTTCTTCCAGTTCCACAAACGCGCCGTAACTGGTGAGGTTGCGCACCTGGCCCTTGACCTTCTGGCCGGGCGAGTACTTGGTGGCCGCGCTGTCCCAGGGGTTGGATTCCAACTGGCGCACGCCCAGGGAGATTTTTTGCTCGTCGCGGTTGATGCCCAGCACCACGGCCTCGATCTCCTGGTCCTGTTTGAGCACGTCGCCGGGTTTGGCAATCCGTTTGGTCCATGAAAGTTCTGTGACATGCACCAAGCCTTCGACGCCAGGTTCCAATTGTACAAAAGCCCCGTAGGGTACCAGGCTGACGACCTTGCCCTTGACCTTCTGGCCCACCGGGTATTTGGACTCGATATTGTCCCAGGGATTGGTCATTTTCTGTTTCAGTCCCAGGCTGACCCGTTCTTTTTCCTTGTTCACGTCCAGCACCACCACGTCCAGTTCCTGGCCCACCTTGAGAACCTCGGAGGGATGCGAGAGGCGGCCCCAGCTCATGTCGGTGATGTGCAGCAAGCCATCGAGGCCGTTCAAATCAATGAAGGCGCCAAAGTCCGTGATGTTCTTGACCGTGCCCTTGCGAATGTCGCCGGGGGTCATTTCTGAAAGCAGGCGGTTGCGCTTCTCGGTGCGCTCCGCTTCGATCAATTCGCGGCGCGAAAGAACAATGTTTTGGCGTTCCTGGTTGATTTTGACCACCTTAAATTCATAGGAATTGCCCACGAAACCGGCCAGGTTCTTGGGAGTGACCACGTCAATCTGGGAAGAGGGCAGGAAAGCCTCCACGCCCACGTTGACCACCAGGCCGCCCTTGACCACAGCCTTCACTTTGCCGGTGATGATTCCACCTTCGTTGCAGATGGTCAGGATTTTATCCCAATTTTTCTTGAACTCGGCCTTTTCATGGGAGAGCACCACGGTGCCTTCCTTGTTTTCCAGCTTTTCAATCAAGACGTCAATTTCATCACCGACCTTGACTGATTTCAGGTCCATGAATTCATTGCCGGGTATGACCCCTTCACTTTTATAGCCAATGTCCACTAAAACTTCCTTGGGGCGGACTTCGATGACGGTTCCTTTGACGATTTCGCCTGATACAAAGCGCTTGTGGCTGTGCTTCAGGGCTTCTTCCATGGTTAGCATAAGTGCAATTTAAACGGACTACAGGGAGGCTTGCGGACTGGAAAATGATTTCCGGTCCTGAAGTCTCCATTGCCTAACTACCGACGCTGCAAAAGGCAACGGAGGTTGACGGTTAGGTTGTAGGTTGACGGTTTTTTCTCAGCCTTCACGGGCATCCGCACACGCGAAGCCCAGGCAGGGATCATTATGGCTATGGGCACCAAAAAGGCAAGCCCCAAAGACAGGATAAGGATATATTCTTGCAATGACGAAGGCATCGGCTGAAATGACAGCGCCATGTCGTTATGGGGTAAAATATGGTTTGCTGAATGCGACGGTTTTGGTTTCGCTTGGAATCCTTCAGCCGAAGGTCGGGCCAGGGTCTTTTGTTTTGGGTCTCATTTTGCGGTAAGGACCGACAGGCAAAGTTTGGGATTGGAATGGAATCGTT
>DAIDJC010000237.1 GCA_027451565.1 Limisphaerales bacterium
CACCAGCCCGTTGGCCATTGACGTACACCCAGCCATGATCGTCAATGGTCTGGAAATGGATGATGATTTCCTCTTCCTTTAAGTCTGCGGGCGACAGGATCACATGGCTGCGGTAAACCGCCTGCTCACCTTCATTCAGTGGCATATCATTGCTTGCGTCCACCTGCTGCCAGTTTAGATCATCAAAATCAGCCTTCAATTCCGGGCCTGTCAGGCCGGTTCTCCTTGAAAAGTGTTCGGGATGCCATTTCCAATTCCCCACCGCAAGGCTGCGCACGGGGACGATGGGAACGTAGGTATCCGCCTCGTGACAACTTGGGTCTCCATTTCCCACACCCAGGATCCGGCCTTCGCCTTGGATGGCAAAATGAATGGCTTCCTGCGCATCCGGCACTTCGCGGCCTTCTGCATCCGTGCAAGATACTCGCAGAACCGACACATCGGCACCGTCTGCCCGAATTTTCATGCGATCTGGGGTCAACCGCAGGGTTGAAGGTTGGCCGGTGGTTTCCACCTCGGCATGGCATTCCTCGCGTCCATCCGCATCATACCCCTCCGCACTCAGCTTGCCGGGTTCATAGGGCACCATCCACCGTCCCCTGGAGTAGGGCGCCAGTTCCTGTCGTCCCAGCGATTTCCCATTCAAACTCAGTTCCACCGCCTTGCAGTTGCTGATGGCCTCCACCCGGATGGGTTGGCCCTCCCTGCCTCGCCAATTCCAATGCGGCAACAGGTGCAGCACCGGATTGGTTGTCCACATCGCCTTGTAATACCAGAAGTTGTCTTTTGGAAAGCCGCATGTGTCCAAAATGCCGAAGTGTGAATTGATGCAGGGCCATGAATACGGGGTGGGTTCGCCCCGGTAATCAAAGCCGGTCCAAACAAAACCGCCGGATAACCAGGGCCTCGGGGCAAAGTATGACCACCACTCATGGGCCGTCTGTGTTCCGCGATCATCATAGGCGCGCACATAACCCCGCTCCGGATCATCTGCATAAATTCCCCGTGTGCATACCGTGCTGGCTTGCTCCGTTCCCACATTCGGCTGGTCCGGGTGCTCGGCATGGTACTGATCCATTTCTGAACCGGGATGATAATTCCAACCTCGCACCTCAATCACCCCGTTGATTCCCGCAAAAGAATCCCCCTCCGGTGCCGCATAAGTGACCGGGCGTGTTGGATCCAATTGCTTCACGTAGGCCTGCATCGTTCGCGCCACCGCCCCGCCTTGCGGCGTGGATTGCACGTAAAATTCCTCGTTCGCCACGCTCCAAATGCATACGCTCGGATGGTTCCTGTCGCGTCGGATTTGCTCATCCCATTTTGCCAGGTTTCCTGAATCACTGCCCAACAGCCGGTTTTCATCCATGACAATCATTCCCAAACGGTCGCATGCATCCAGCAGCTCCGGGGTGGGCGGATTATGGCTTGTGCGATAGGCGTTGCAGCCGAAGGCCTTCAGCCGCCCGATTCGAAAGGCTTGCAGCGCGTCCGGAAGCGCCGTCCCCACGCCAGCTATGTCCTGGTGGTTGCATGTGTCTTTCAACTCATACGGCTGCCCGTTCAGTAGAAACCCGCGTTTCGCATCAAAGGCCACCGTCCGTATTCCAAATGGCGTTTCCTCCCGGTCCACCACCACGCCGTCCTGTTCCACGCATGTCACCAAAGTGTATATCGCGGGCGATTCAGGCGACCACAGTTCCGGGTTTTTTACCCGCATCCTTAAATGCACCACGCTGCGGGAATTGGCATCCAACTCGGTGGCCTGCTGGTCCGTGTCCGCAAGCTTTCCTTCAGGCGAATGGGTCTGGCATCGCAACCGGATGCGGACCGCATGCGGCAGGGTGTTCAACACTGTGGCATCCACCAGCACGTCCGCCCGGTTGGATGGTTGGTTGTTTTTAAACTGGCTGCGCACAAACACCCCGTCCGGCGCCACCGCCACGGGGGCTGTTTCGTCCAGCCAGACATGACGGTATATGCCCGCCCCTTCATAAAACCACCCCTCAAACCGGCTTGCATCCACCCGCACCGCAATCACGTTGGTTTCTCCAAAACGCACTTCATCCGTGATGTCTTCTCGAAACGGGTAATATCCGCTCTCATGATGCCGCACCAGCCATCCATTCACCCAAACCGTGGCATCCCGGTACACGCCGTCAAAGGTCAGCCAGATCCGCTTTCCCTGGTCAGAGGCTGGCATTTCAAACTGGCGACGATACCAACCTGTGTCGTTTTGCGCAAAACCCGGTCCAACCGGCTTGAATCCGTGTCCGCCATCGGCATTTCTGTCAAATGGCAATTCCACTGCCCAATCGTGCGGCAAATCCAAAACCCTCCAGTCCTCATCTTCAAAATCCGGCGCGGCAGGACCTCCGCTGTCACCCGCCTTGGCCAGGTCCATGATTCCGGGCCAGTCATTTCCCAGATGAAACCTCCAGCCTGAATCCATCAGCAAATGTTCCCGAACCATTCCCGTATCCCTCATCCCGGCGCGCGCTGTCAAACAGTGCAGACCCAAAAGACCCAAAAATGCAATATGTATTGGCTTCATTCTTCTTGTTCGTTTTTCCTAAACTCGGTTTTACAACTTTCTTCTCTTCAGGTTTCCGGCTCGTGAATGGCAATCGCCACGGCTGTGTCTCCTTTGTAGCCTTGGGGTAGGACGACATGCAATCCATTCGCATCCCGCGTATGGATGAGCTCCGGTCCGTGCACCAGGGTCACCCGGCCCATCGCTGTGCCCCAATAACTGGACCCTGTCCCCAGCGCGCGAATGTTGATCCGCCCATCCGCTGGCAGTCCAAGCGCGATTCCATAAACAATCCGCCCATCCTTGCTTTGTGTGAAACGAATATCCTCCGCAGTATAGCCCTGCTTCGAGACGTCCGTTTGTCCATCAAAATGCCCTTTCTCATTCCGTGTCGTCGAGGGTCCTTCACCATACAACTTCCATGGGCGGGTGTCATAAATTGCCTCGCCATTGTTCCTCAGCCATACTCCAATTTTCTGGACAATCCCCACTTCATCCGAATCCGGCTGCCCATCGCGCTGCAAGGGAACGCTGAGCATCAGGTTTCCGTTTTTGCTCACAATATCCGCCAGCATGCAAATCACCGAGCTGGCGCTCTTGTACCTGTGCTTTTCGAATATGGCACGGTCGTAATGCCATGAGCCCAGGCAGGTGTCCGTCTGCCAGGGTTGGGGCAGGATGTCCCTCGCTTTGCCCCGTTCAATATCATAAACCATGGCGCGCCTTTGGTCCTCGCTCAGCCATTTGCCATTCATCACAGCCTCCGTTCTTCCGTCTGCATCAAGCCGCGTGTTATAAAAATGCGCTGCCAGCTTCAACCCCACTTCGTCCGTCACCCCATGGAAAGGAAGGACTGTGTCATCAAAATAAATCTGGTCAGGGCGATAATCGTCCCAAAGCTGTTGCACCCTCTTGTAAAATTTTTCCATGTACGCGGCATCCGGCACACTGCTGCCCTCGCTGGATTGCCATTCCCATTGCAGTGTCCGGCCAGGCACATGGTTCTGCGCATACAAATCCTGAGGATCCAGCCCGTCCCACCATTGTCCCTTGCCATCCTTGGCTGTCAGCTTCCCGTCATAAGGAACCCCGGCCAGGGGACCAGTGTGGTCGGACCCTTGCGCCACCTCGTACCAGGACCAGGCATGCGAAGCGTGGACACTCACCGCAAACCTCAGTCCATTTGCCCGCGCCGCCGCAGCCCAGCCTGCAATCAAATCCTTGTGCGGACCCACTTTCACCGAATTCCAGGGCTGATACCTTGAATTCCACAGGTCAAAATTGTCATGATGATCCGCCAGCGCCATGAAATAGCGCGCCCCATTTTCCTTGTAAAACTTTAGAAGATGATACGGGTCAAAATGTTCTGCCTTCCACTCGTGGATCACATCCTTGAATCCATTGGTTGAAGGATGCCCATATTCAGCCAGGTGGGATGCATAGTCTGCATCACCCTGGATATACATCTTGCGGGCGTACCAATCGCCATGCTCAGGCTGGCATTGCGGACCCCAATGCGCCCAGATGCCGAATTTGGCGTCCCGAAACCAATCCGGGCACTGGTAGGTTTCCAGCGATTTCCAATCAGGTTGAAATGGCCCCGCCACGTCTGCGGGCAGTTTGAGTTCCGCATTTTGCGCCCGCATCGGGAGGCAAAAAATTCCGGAAAGGGCCGCGGCAAATATTATGCGCCCCAAAAATGGCAACCCATGCAGTCCGGTCCACTTGCTTGGAGCCTGTTTGAAAAGTGGGAAGGGCGCTGCGGCTGGGGATTCTGGCCTTGGGCGAGGCGGAGCCGTGGGCGCATCCCCGTGGCGGGCTGTAACGACGTCGAGAACAAAGCCCAAGGGCAAAAGCGCCGCTGCCCGGAGGGTTTGTGCGCCCAAGCCGGTCTCGCATTGTTGCTCCGCGGTCGCAGACCCGCGTGGGGCATTCTCCCTCGTCGCTCCTGGCCAGACCGTTTTGGGGACGAAAACAGCATTCCTCCGAATCTTCAGACAGGCTCTAAAGCTTTTTGGAATCATCCGGCACAAACTAACTTTTGCAATCGCATCCAACAATCATCAATTTTAGTGACAAATCCCAGCGGCTTGGGTTTATCGGGGCAGAGCCATTCAAGGCATCGTTTCATGTTGGGTGCATCTCAGTTTTTAGGCTGGTGAAATTTGGATGGAAGGAGAGCGAAGGGTCGGTTTTGGATTTGACCATATGGAGCATTGGCATGCCCAACAGGGGCGGATATCCCCCGCAATTTTGCATGGGTTGGATGCCTTGTATGTGCCGCCCCAACGGGGCTCGGAATGATTTTTGGAGATTGGATTTCTAC
>DAIDJC010000238.1:0-4514 GCA_027451565.1 Limisphaerales bacterium
GTGTGTCTGAGGGATGCCAGCATTGGACGTTTGCAACAGTTGCTGATTGAGTCAGACACTCAGTTCGTGGTGATTTTGGATCGCGATGGGGGGACCGTGGTGGGACTTTTAACTCTGCACGACTTGCTGCGGGCCCAAGCCGAAATGTCCCAGAAATCCAAGGAGGAGATTTAGAGCCTGCCAGGCAGGAGCCAGTGCGAATCCAGATGTGACAATTCAACCGGCTCAGGTCTTTGGCCTTGGGAAATGTTGGGCCATTAATTCTCCGGCGCGTTCCACGCCATGTGCCAGGCCGCCGGAAAAATCCCCGCGTTGAAAATACTGGCTCATCACAAGCGTCAATTCCTGCCAAAAACGGTCCCCGCACAGGGCATGCACCCCTTGGTCACCTATCACGGCAAACTTTCGCGAACGGGGCGCCACAAATATCAAAACCCCATTCCGCCCCGGGGAACGATCCATTCCAAGCTTGAAAAACTCAGCCTGCGCCATTTGTACCACGTCGTCCACGTGGCGGGGGGAAACCACCAGCCGTATGCAGCCCGTGGTTTTGGATTCCGCCTGCCTGATGGCTTCCGCAACGGCCTCATGTCGAATATTTCTATGAAAATCAGAGGGTTTCATGGGCACATCCCTACCAGCTTCCTCCTGCTCCACCGCCTCCAAAGTTGCCGCCCCCGCCGGAAAATTGGCTGTCTCCGCCTCCTCCACCTCCTCCTCCACCTCCTCCAAATTGCCCGCCTCCGCCACTCCAAAACGTACCCCCGATTTCCCCTGCAAGCCAGCCGTTCGTCCACGTATTTCCCAAAGGAACATAACGACGGCCCCTCGGACCGATGTACACGGTTTTTCGCGCTTTGGATACGGTTAGATTAATAAGGATAAATATCCCGAAAAACACAAGCGGGGGAATGATAGGCATGAAGTTTTGGTTGGCGCCTCCAAAATCATGCCTGCTCTCGGCCACGGTTTGTCCGGTTCCTTTGTATTCGCCCTGAATGGCCGCCAGGATGGCATTGACTCCTGAGGTCAAACCGCTTGAAAAATCACCTCTTTTAAACTGCGGGACTATATCCAGATCAATAATCCGTTTGCAAAGGGCATCAGGCAGGACTCCTTCGAGGCCATACCCGACCTCGATAAACATTTTGTGATTTTGGACAAAAACAAACAGCACCGCGCCGTTATCACGCGCTTTCTGGCCCGCTTTCCATGAGCGCGCCACGCGTAAGGTGTAATCCTCCACCGACGAATCTGACTGCATCGAAGGATAGATGACCACCAGGATCTGGTCGGAAGTCAGGCGTTCAAAATTTGCCAATTGGCTGTTCAGGGCAGATGCGACATTTTGCGGCACTATCCCGGCAAAATCATTGAAGTAAGCCGGTGGAGGCGGGGGCATGACTTCGGCGGCACCCACCCGCAGGATATAGGCTGGGAGTCCATTCAGGACCATCAAAATAATGAAGATAAAAGCCTTCACACAACGAGCTTAAAAATTAAAATCCACCTTGGGTGCGGTTTCTGCATTTGGGGCGGCGGCGAAATAGGGTTTCTCGTGAAAATTTAAAAATCCGGCAAAAAACACGGCTGGAAAGGATTTTATGGCCGTATTGTAATTCTGCACCGCGGTGTTGAAATCCCTCCTTTCCACACTGATACGGTTCTCTGTTCCTTCCAATTGAGCTTGGAGTTCCCTGAAATTCTCGGTGGCAGAAAGCTGCGGGTAACGTTCCACTACCACCATTAACCGGGAGAGCGCGCCGGACAGTTGCGACTGGGCCTGGTCAAATGCCGCAAGCTTGGCTGGGTCGGTTGGGGCTGAATTGGGGTCCAGTTTGACCTGCCCCACCGAGGCGCGGGCTTGTGTGATTTCAACCAGGGTTGATTTCTCAAAATGGGCGGCTCCAGCCACAGTGCTGACAAGGTTGGGAATCAAGTCGGCCCGTCGCTGGTAAACATTCTGAACTTGCGCCCACTGGCTGTCCACCGCTTGGGAAAGCGACACCAAATGGTTATAGCTTCCCGCCGCGAAAAGCCCGACAAGAACCATCATGACAACGAACAAGCTCAGGACCCCCACACCAATCAAAAGAAGCTTTTTCATGCGATGCAATATTGCGCAAAGTATGTTGGGTTCCACATGGATTCACAACAAAATTGAAAAATTGAAAACCAGCAGTTGCGGGCGGTCGCGCCTTATTTGGATGGCTTGGTTCATGGGTCCGCAGAAAACAGGCGATGCAGACTTGATCTTCCGGGTAATTTGCAGCAATGTGGTTTTATACGGACAATGTTGACAAACCATTAACAATAAAAGCTTATGCCATTTGAATTACCTGCCCTACCCTACGCCAAAGAGGCCTTGGAGCCTCATTTCGATGCTCAAACCATGGAAATTCACCATGGCCGCCATCATAAGGCCTACGTGGACAACCTCAACAAGGCCATTGCCGGCAATGCGGCGCTTGAGGCCAAATCGCTTGAGCAAATCATCAAGGACTTGAGCGTGGTGCCCGATGCGATTCGGGGTCCCGTCCGAAACAATGGCGGGGGCCACTGGAACCACTCGTTTTTTTGGAAAATCCTTGCCCCAAAAGCCGGTGGCGTGCCCACGGGCAAACTAGCCCAGGATATTCAATCCACCTTCGGATCGTTTGATGAATTCAAGGCCAAGTTTGAAGCCGCTGGTCTGGGTCGTTTCGGCAGCGGCTGGGTTTGGCTGGTCAGCCATAATGGAAAGCTTGAGATTTGCTCAACCGCCAATCAGGATAACCCCCTCATGGGCAAGGCTGTGGCTGGCTGCGAGGGTGCTCCCATACTGGGCTGCGACGTTTGGGAACACGCCTATTACCTGAAATACCAAAACAAGCGCGCAGACTATTTGAAGGCCTTTTGGAATGTGGTGAATTGGAACGCCGTTCACTACTGAAACTACTGAATTATCGCGAAATTCAGCCGGCTTGGGGTGCTCCGCCAGAATCGGAAAGCAGCCCGTCTCTTGAACCATGCCGCTTCTTTGCAATGGAAATCAACGCAAAGCTGCGGCATGATTTTTTTGTCCTTACTGGTCTTGACGCTTGCTCTACGAGGCGGATTCCAGCATTTAACCCGAAAAGCGAAACTGAAAGGATAAAGATGCCGCAAGATGCCGGGGGAGAAACTCATTCAAAAAATCGAAACCATACCCGATGCGATCTGGTGAGATTTCTCCAAAAAAATTGCGCCCAATAGATTGGTGCAGATTGGCCTTTTGAATTCCGTTTTTCGGGTTTAATCCCTTGAATTGAAAACCAAGGGCGGGATGTTTTAAATTCCCCGAGTCTCCACAACCCGGTTTCCCTTGCCGAGCACAATCACCTGCGGCTTCCACTTTTTGGCGGCTTTCTTGCCTACACCGGCAAAACTCATGATGGTGATCAAATCACCCTTTTTGCCAAGATGCGCCACGGCGCCATTCATGACAACTTCACCCGAACCCTTGCGCCCCTTGATGACATAGGTTTCCCACCGATTGCCATTGGCCATGTTGCCGCAGAGAATTCGTTCATATTCCTGAAGGCCGCATTGAGCCATGAGGTCGGCGGCGATTGTCAGGCTGCCCTCGTAATTCACATCGCCGCCGGTGACGGTGGCTCGATGTATCTTGGATTTGAGTAAAAACACTTCGGCACTCATTGACTTTGGATTCAATTCAATTTCAAAAAATTTTGCAGCAGGATGCGCCCTTTTTCCGTCAGAATGCTTTCCGGATGGAACTGCACGCCCCAGATGGGCAGGGATTTGTGTTTGACACCCATGATCTCACCCTCCTCGGTCTCAGCCGTTACTTCCAGGACATCCGGCAAGGTGTCACGTTTGATGACCAGGGAATGATACCTTGTGGCGCTGAAGGGATTGGGCATTCCCTCAAACAAATCCCGTCCGTTATGCTTGATGAGGGAAGTCTTGCCATGCATCATCCGGTAATTGACCACCACTTCCGCGCCGAAAGCGTGACCAATGCACTGGTGGCCCAGGCAAACACCAAAGACCGGGATGCCCTCACCCGCGAAAACGGGAATGACCTCGTTGGACAAACCTGCCTCTCTGGGCGAACACGGGCCTGGGGAGACTAGGATGCGCTCCGGTTTGAGGTCACGGATTTGATCCAATGTCACCTCATCATTTCGGCGCACCACCAACTCCACTCCCAACTCGCCCAAATATTGAACGAGATTGTAAGTAAACGAGTCGTAGTTGTCCAAAACCAAGATCATGTTGCGACGTTCAAGCTAAACCATTTTTGAAAGAACAAAAGTTAAAATGAACCAAGCCCCTCCTCGCGCCTGTCACGAGATCGAGTCCAGTACGGCGTCAATTTGCCCCTGCTGGACACGGCAACCCCAAGTCACTTCCCCGATTTTTTTGGCCAACACAAACCGCACCTCGCCCTGGCTGACTTTTTTATCGAGCAACATGGCTTCAAGCAGCTTTTTACGTTGCCTGGCCGACAGTTTGACCTGGACGGGCAA
>DAIDJC010000238.1:4524-4824 GCA_027451565.1 Limisphaerales bacterium
GCAATCCGGCGGCTCGCAATAGACTTTCAATCCGGCTGGCATCCTTTTCAGGCATACCCATGACTTCACATGACAACCGCGCGGCAGCCACCTGGCCAATGGAAATCGCCTCGCCGTGGAGGTATTTGCCATAGCCAAAGCCATTCTCAATGGCATGACCCAGGGTGTGGCCAAAATTTAATATAGCGCGCAGCCCGGACTCGTTTTCATCCTTGCTGACGATATCCGCCTTGATTTCGCAGCAACGCCTCACAACCCGCCCGAGCATGGCCGGATCGCGTCGTAAAAGAGCCGACATGG
>DAIDJC010000239.1 GCA_027451565.1 Limisphaerales bacterium
CTGGCCCAGACGCAGCAGACTGCCACCGAGGCAAAGCAAAAGAGCGATGAAGTGGCGGAGGTTCAGAGCCAGCCGCCCCCGCGCGTGCCCATTGATGAGGCCACAGTGAACCACAATTTCCAAATGCTCGGGGATGCGGAGTTTCAATACGACAAGACCTCGGGCCAGAACGGCGGCTTTTTGCTGGCGGATTTCGCCCCCATTTTTCTCTATCGTGGTGGCGACAACATCCTGTTTGAGGCGGGATTTGACACCACCCTGCAAAATGGGTCCAATCCAAATTCCGTGCCCCCGGGCCATGATATGGGCTATGGCACAACCTTCAACTTGAGCTTTGCGCAGTTGGACTATGTCATGAATGATTACATGACCCTTTGCGCTGGTGAATTATTGCTGCCCTTGGGGACGTACACAGAACGGGGCGCCGGATGGCTCAACCTGATTCCAGACAATCCGCTGGCGGTGGATTCGCTGATCCCTGCAACGGGCGTGGGCGCCCAACTTCGCGGTTCTGTTCCCTTTGGTGAATCCGGCCAATATCTTGAGTACGCGGTTTATGGGGTCAATGGTCCCAGTTCGAACGATGGCACCGGCAGCCCCACATCGCTGGATCTGGGCGGAAACGTGGGTTTGCGCAACAACAATGCAGTGGCCAGCCTTAATGGGAATCCAAGCGGTGGCGGCCGGTTGGGCTATTTCATGCCTTTCTATAAGCCGCATTATGATGTCGAATTGGGGGTCTCAGGAATGGCCGGCCAATGGGATAATACCATCAACAGCCACATGTGGTCGGCCGGGGTTTTGGATGCGGCGCTGGACTTGGGCATCAACTTCAAGTTCACCGGTGAGTTTATCATGACCCAATATGGCAGCGATGCAGGTGAAGTGACCCAGCAGGGATGGTTTGCCCAGGCTTCCTATCGTCTGGCTGGCCTCAACCTGGAACTGCCAGGCATCAACAATGTCCAGTTGGTGGGACGGTATGACTCAGTCCATGACGGTATCAATCCCCGTGTGGAGCGTTACACCGCGGGATTTGTCTATTATATCTCCAACACATTCCTTGTGGAGGGAGACTATGAATTCCTGCATAGCCCTGATCCAACCCAGGTGGACGATTTTCTCCTTCAACTGTCCTATGGATTTTAATGCAAGGAAATTAACAAACCCAACTTGATTGCATCATTTGCCATGAAAAATAAAATGAACAACCGAATCGCTTTCCTTCCAAATTCATTCGGCCTGAAGTTTGGCCCGCTGCTGGGTCTTATGGTTGCTGGTTTGACATCGGCGGCCACAGCCCAGGAAACCAATGGATTGCCCGCATCAACTGTTCCCGACCATCCCACCTATTTGCGGGACGTGCTGCCCATTTTGATGGGCAACTGTTCGCGCTGCCACAACCAGGAGTCACGTTTTCTTTATAACTGGCTGGATTACGGCACTGCGTATAACGACCGATGGGAAATTCGGCGCCGCATCTGGGATAGCTGGAGAGGTACCTATTACATGGAATCCATGCCCATTGAGAACAGTCCTGAATCCATGGAGTTGACGGAAAGCCAGCGCGAGATCATCCGGAAATGGGTGGACCAGGGGGGTGCCCAGGGCGAGGTTGCCGTTTCCACTGCTCCACAGAACAAGGAGCAGCGCATCCAGGCGGGTCAGCATCTTTTTGCCTCCATCTGTGCTGCCTGTCACCAATCCACTGGGCTGGGTCGGCCCAATGTCTTCCCGCCTTTGGCAGGTTCAGACTTCTTGAACGCAGACAAAAATCGCGCCATTGGCATTGTGATCCATGGGCGCCAGGGTGAGGTGGTGGTGAATGGCCAGACCTATAACAACAGCATGCCATCCTTCCCGCTCACGGATGAGAATATTGCCGATGTTTTGACCTATGTTTACAACTCCTTCGGCAATGCGGGTCTTGAGGTGACTGCGGCGGAAGTCAAGGCGGTTCGGGCCATGCCCGCAGCGCCGGAAACGCCGGCTGCCTCTTCGGCGCCTGCGGCAAAAAACGCCTTTGAGTGAGCCTCCAGCCAGAATCGGCTGTCACCCAATCCTCCGGGGTGGCAGCCGGTCCTGAATCTGCGGTCCTGAATCTGATTGGTTGCTTCATCCATGCCTGCTTTTCCTTTCAGGCAGCCTCGCTTTGGGTTCCTCATGGGATGAATCCAGCGGGGCTTTTTCCTTTCACCCCACCCACTGGTTTTTCAGGGCACCACTTCCACGGGCATGCCCAGCCAGGCCAGCTTGACCATGTATTCCGCATCCCAGTTGGCCAGGCGAAAACATCCATGCGATTCCGTGCGTCCCACTTCCTCCGGGTTGGGTGTTCCATGGATGCCGTATCCCGGGCGGTCCAATCCAATCCACGCCACACCCACCGGGTTGTTGGGGCCTGGCGGAAGGATCAATTTATGGCCCAAGGCTTGAAGTTCGCTGGATTCGGGAAATAAGTCTGGATTCACGGTGTAATTGGGGTGCGGCGCCACCACAATGACATGAAGCTCACCCACCGGCCTTTTTTCCACTTTGGCAGCAATGCTGCATGGGAAATGAGCCATCAAATTAGATTGGGAATCAAATGCCTCCAAAAACCTTTCGCCCAGGTGAATGACCACGAAGGCTGCCTTGGACTCCGGGTCAGGATAAGTCACGTCAGGGATTTTCACCTCCGCACCAGGGGAAATGCCGGACCAATTTACGCCCGGGTTCAGTTTGCGTATCAGGACGGGGCTGGAATGCGCTTTTTCGCCGATCAACTCCAATTCCGTTTCGTAGGCCAAGGAGGTTTGCCTGGATTTGGCCAGCCAGGTGGTTCCCATGGGCTGTAGCGAATCCAAGTCATTGGAGGTGACGATGTAATTGGTCAAAGCGGGCATGTCCAGTTCAAGGTTTTTCAGGGTGAGATTTTGGGCAGGCGCCGAACCTGGACCCTTGTCAGGATTGACGGTTGAAATGGTTTTATAGGCCGCAAGGGCGGCGCGGGTTTGGGGACCCATCCGGCCATCTATCGAGCCTGGAGACATGAGATGACGCGCCAATGCCACCTGGATTTCAAAGGGGGTGCGGGCGGGACGAGGGTAACCGGAAGGGCCGGATAAATCAGATTGGTTGGCAGTTGCCTGCTGCGGGGTGGCTGCGGGAGGTGCGGATGCGTTGACTTCAGGTGGTGGGCCAGCGGTGGGCGGCTGTGTCGGAGCGGGCGCTGGGATGGGTTTGAGACCCGGGGGGTTGACGGCAACCGCCGGGCTTTCGCCGGTCTTCGCGAGCGAGTGCCCAACCTCGGGCGCCTCCATGCCGCCATCAAAGAGACGGTGCCGCTGCGATTGAAACCATAAAAACGCCGATCCCAATGCCGCCAGGATCAGCAATACGGTCCATAGTCTGCCGGACTTTCCGCGCTTTTGCGGGCGGTGGCGCTTTTTCTGCGAGTTCGGCACAACCGAATGTTACCCGGTGCAAAGCATCCGCCAAGATCGTTTTAGCCCGAAAGGCAAAATGGAAAGGGTCAAGATGCGCCCCGTAGATTGGGGAAGATTGGCCTTTTGAATTTCGTTTTTAGGGCTTCGAGCTTGTTTGAAAATTGGGAAGGGTCTGCGGTTGGGGATTTTGGCCTTGGGCGAGGCGGAGCCGTCGGCGCATCCCCCATGCGGGTCTGCCACCGGGGAGCAACAGCGCCAGACCGGCTTGGGCGACGAAACAGCATCCTTTCGAATTTTCACACAGGCTCTCAGGGGTTCATTCATTTTGAAGCAGTGCATCGTAGGCGTTGGCAATTTGGTCCACCAAGGGGGAGGGAGCCACGGGTTCGCCATCAAAAGCCGCCACCGGCACTATTCCCAAGGCGCTGTTGGTGATGAAAAGACCTTCCGCATTTCGGAGCATCTCGGGTTTGATCACCCGCTTGTTGGTGGATAACCCCAGGTTTTGGCAAATCTCCAGGACGACGGCGCGGGTTATGCCGGGAAGCACTCCGCGTCCCGTGGGGACGGTGCAAACCTGTTCCCGGTATATCCAGAAGAGATTGCCCCCCGCGGCTTCGGCTGCCTCGCCGTTGGTGTTGAGCAGCAGGGCCTCGTCCGCTCCGCGCGCCTCGGCTTCAGCCCGGGCCAGCACATTGAGGGCGCGGCTGATGGATTTGACGCCGCCCACCCCGTCACTGGCCGGCAATCGGTAGGGGGAGGTGACCAGGCTCCATTGCAATGGTTCATCTGTCGCAGGAGCGGGGAGTTCATGCAGGGTCAGCGCCACCGTGGGAACCTGTTGTCCCCGGACGGAATATCCCCGTTCGCCGCTTCCCCGGCTCACCGTCAGCCGAAGCACCCCTTCATCCAGCGAGTTCAAGCGGATCAGTTCCGCGGCGTATTCCTGCATTTCTTTGGCGGTAAATCCCGGCGCAATCTTGAACAAGTCCAGACCGCGCATCAGACGTTCCAAATGCTGCGCCATCCGGAAGGGCCGGCCGCGAGCCACGCGGATGGTTTCAAACAGCCCATCGCCGAGTAAAAAGCCCCGGTCATTGATGGAAATTAAAGCCTCTTTCCCGGGCAAAAATTTTCCGTTGAGAAATGCTATCATGGAAAAACGGTTCCTATGGGCATAGATTTACCCTGAACCGCGAAGGGCAGCCAGAATAAAAGTGACCTCGCAGGAAGGTGGACAGGGTCTTTTTTTTAAAAATGATAATGGGTTGAAGGCCATGGGGTAAAAGTTTTTCTAGACAACCGTGCCTGTTTTTGCTTTACTACGATTGGATGAAAGCGAATTCAAAAAATGAATCGAACCGTTTCAACGCGTCCGGCAT
>DAIDJC010000240.1 GCA_027451565.1 Limisphaerales bacterium
AGCGTGTTCGCCAGATCGATGTCGAAATCGCCCGAGTTCGTGGCGGACAGATTCGTCGCCGAAGTTGCCAGCCCAAGACCGCCGTTGTTGATGCCGGTCTTGGCGCTGAGCCTGGCCTGCTGCGGGTTGAGCGCCTGGTTCAACATGGAGCTGGGGCCCGAGGCGCGCGTGGCTTTCTTGAACCTGCGCAATGACCTGATGCATAACCTGGTCAACCAGCAGATTCCAGAGGGCACATTCATCCGCACCTTTCCCGGCTACATTTTTTACACGGAAAAAAACGATGGCGGAAACCTTCAAAACGTGCTGATCTACCGGCTGCGGGACGGGACGAACATAGACACCACCATTCACGCGGACCACGGGCGGATGGATCCGCTGCGCAACCAGAATCAATTGGTGATTGAATTGTACGACGCGCGGAGCGTGACTCTGAATGAGCGGGGGAACCTGGTGCAGTCTTCGCCGCAGATCAGCCTGAATTTCAGCACTTCGCAAGTGACCAACCGGGTGTCCAAGCCGAACATCAATGACATGACCTTTGACCAGTTGCGGGAGGAGTTGCATGGGCTGGAGGGATTGCGCCCGGCAATGCCGTCGGGAGGGTCCGGAAGTGAATTGCGGGCCAAGCTGGCCGAGATGAGGCGGGAGCAGACGGCGGATTTGGAGCCGTTGCTGGTGACGATGCACTTTCAACTGGCTTTTGCCTTTTCCTGTTTTTCATTTGCCCTGGTGGGGATTCCGCTGGGCATACGGGTTCACCGCCGGGAAACGAACGTGGGCATTTTGGTGGCGCTGATATTGGTGATGGTTTTTTATGCCTTTATCATGCTGGGCCGCTCCCTGGTGGGGCACCCGCAGTATTACCCGCATTTGATCCTGTGGATTCCCAACCTGTTTTTTCAGGCGGTGGGTTTGGTCTTGTTATGGCGGGCGAACCGTGGGATTTAAAAATGGCCATGGCACGGTTTGCAGGACAATGGAGCGGAAAACCGGGACCGGGGCTTTGCGAGGCGGCATGATACTGGGAATAGGCATGGATTTGATTGAAGTGGCGCGGGTGGCGCGGGCGTTTGAGCGCTTGGGCGACCGCTTTGCCCGGCGGTTTCTGCTGGGGCGCGAGCTGGAATATTGCCTGGGCCAGGCGCGTCCGGCGGCGCACCTGGCGGCGCGTTTTGCGGCCAAGGAGGCGGTGGCCAAGGCTTTCGGCACCGGCATAGGCTCCAGGTTGGGCTGGAAGGACATGGAAATAATCCGGTCTGAATCGGGGCAGCCGCATGTGGAATTACATGGCAGCGGCCTGGAACTTTTCAATGAACGCGGCGGTTCCTCCATCTGGTTGAGCATCACCCACACCCAATGCCACGCCAGCGCCATGGCGGTGCTGGAAGGCTGCACTGGAGGTCCATCCACGCAGCAGGGCCGGCGGCCAATATCCTCTTGAACCCGAAAAGCGAAATGGAAAGGGTCAAGATGCGGCAGCATGCCGGCGCGAAAACCATCCGGAAAAACCTCCAGGTGACGGCGCTTTTGCCCAAGGCCAAAATCCCCAGTCGCAGCAACCTTCCCAATTTTCAGACAGGCTCATGGAGTTTGCTTCCAGTAGATTGGGGCAGATTGGCCTTTTGAATTTCGTTTTTCGGTTTGAAAATCCATCACCAGCCCAGCGTTTTTTCCGGAAATCAATTTAAAACTCGATGGGTTCGTTCAGCTTGCCGCATTGCGAGCAGCGGGAGCGGTCCACATCGGCATCGTCGGTGTAAACATAGCCGCACTTGGTGCAACGGAACACGCGGTCCTCGGGGTGGGCGGGACCAAAGCGGCGGCGGCGCATTTCTGAATAAATACCTATGGCGGAAAGAGCGCCCAGCGTGAGCGCCAGGTAGGCGGTTAACATCAGGGGAATGCTCATGGCAGGCGGATGGCGTTCATGGCAGGTGCCAGAGTTTTTGGCCCCCGAGGATGGCGTTGCTATTCGGGCCGGTTTCCATGCCTTTGGGCAGTCTTTTGAGCAGCCGGGCATTGCCTCCGCCCAGAACCACGTATTCAGCCACCAGGGCGGCTTTCAGGAGGTTGGCGATGGCCAGGACATGCTGGCGCCATTTTTTTTCGCCCAGCCGCTGGAGGCCGGCGTTGCCGGCGTATTTCTCGTAGGAGCGGTTTTTGCGGTAGGGCAGGTGGGCCAGTTCCAGCGGCAACACCACGCCATCCACCACCAAAGTGGACCCCAGGCCGGTGCCCAGGCCCAGAAAAAGCATGCGCCCGCCGCGATGGCCGCCCAAGGCCTGCATGGCGGCGTCGTTGATCACCTTCACGGGGCAGCCAAAGGCCCGGGCAAAATCGCACTTCACCCAGCCGCCGCCCAGGTTATGGGGTTCGCGAATGGGGCGGTTATTCAGGACCGGGCCGGGGTAACCAATGCTGACAACATCATAGACGAGGGAGCCGGATGCAGCCTTCACGGCCCGGACCATTTGCGTGGCCGTCATTTTCGGGCCGGAAGGAATTTTGAGGGTTTGGCGCCCGTGGGAGGCATACACTTTCACGTGGGTGCCGCCGACATCAATGACCAGGACTTTTTTGGGATGGTTTTTCATGGCAGGAATCAGGGTTGATCGGTGTTTTATCCAGGGCTGGGCGCTGTGGCAGAGGGGTTATGGGCAGATGGCTTATTGGCTGGCGGGTTGGGCGGGCAGGATATGCCAGTAAAAATCCATTTCGCCGAGTTCGTTATGAGGAGCCGGATGAAACAGGAGTTGCCGCGCAATGACGACAGCTTCCTGGTCCGCCTGTGGATAGGTTTGAATATTTTCCGAGCTGTCTGAAGGGGGCAGGAGCAGGGCGGAAACGACCGAGCCGGAGGGGTTGACCAGGACTTGGACCCGGCTGGGAGGGGTGAGGTCTGAATTGGTGAGGGAGGGCAGGGCCAGGGGGAAGCGCAGGCCGCGTGCGGCGAGGTTGCCAAGTAAACCCAGATGAGAGTGGTTCGGCATGGATTCACCCAGGAGGAGTGGAGGCTCGGGGATGGAGGTTGCAGGCATGATTTCCGGAAACACATTGGCTTGGGAAACCGGACGGGGCTCCGGAATGGTCTGGGCGGATGTTTGGGCGGGATTCCATTGCAGCCAGCGCGGTGGTTCACTCCATCGAAAGCTGGGTTCCACGGGACGCGGAATGACACTCCACAAGGTGGAGGCGAAATCATCCGGGTTGGGCAGGGCAAAAAGGGCCGGGTTCATCAGTCGCAAGATTTCCTCGTGGTCGCCGGCCAGATGCCATTGCGGGGCGTTGGTGGGCTGCCGAATGGCGGGAGGGGAGTGGGCCCCAAACGTGGAGATGAAAATGAGGTGCAGGAGAAGGGCCAGCAATACCATGGCGGTGAATTCTTTCCAATAGGCAACCAGCCATGGGGACGATGAAAAGGAAGGAATGACGGCGGCCGTCCCGGGTGAAGAACGGGCATTGGCTGGGGCTTGGGGAAGACCGGGAAAAGACGCAGGGCCAGCCTCAGGATTTTTAGGGGCTGCCTCGCGAGGGTGGCCTGGATCGGGCGCGTCTTTCATGGGACCTTCATGGAGCGGAGGCAACTCCGGGCACACGGGGCAGGGTGGCCAGCAGGGAATTGGTGATGCCGATGGACCTGGCCAGCAAACCCAGTTGCAGCACCTGGCCGTAACTCACGGATTGGTCCGCCTCAATGATGAGGGTGGGGGGGGCTGGTGAATGGGATACGGCGTTGGTGAGGATGGCCGCAAGCTGGGCCTCGCTGACGATGGAATTGGCCCAATACAGACGGTTGCTGCAGTCAATCGCCACGGGCAGTCCCGGTCCATTGAGGCCGGGTAGATCATCCGCCACGGGCAGTGTCAGGAGGGAAAACCGCACGCCCGGCGTGGGGAGCAGGGCGGCCAGGAGCATGAAAAGGACGAGGACCAGCAATACGCAAACGAAAGGGGCGGAATCGGATTGGTTGCCCAGGATTTTGGCGGAGCGCGGAAACTTCATGGGGATTTGCCATTGCTGCTTTCATCCACCACATTCACGATTTCCGTGGCGGCGCGTTCCATGTCCAGGATGATTTTATTGACCCTGCTGACCAGGTAATTGTACCCGGCATGAGCCGGGATGGCCACGGCGATGCCCGAAGCGGCGCAAATCAGGGCGCGCCAAATACCGTGCGCCAGCAATTCCACATGGGCATACAGGCCGGATTGCTGGATCTGGCTAAAAACCTCCATGAAACCCACCAAGGTGCCGAAAAGGCCCAGGAGCGGCGAAATCTGGGCGATGGTGGCGAGCAGGTTCAACTTCTGTTCCAGGCGCGGCACTTCCACCAACCCGGCTTCCTCCACCGCCTCGCGAACGCGTTCCCGTCCCTTGTCCCGGCTTAAAATGGCGGCTTTGACCAGGCGCGCCACCGGTCCGGGCGTGGCATCGCAGATGGACACGGCCTCCACCACGTTGTCCCGCTTCAACACCGTCCGGATGCCGTTCAGGAATTCTGCGGAATTGATTTGCGAGCGGTGGCAGAACAACGCCCGCTCGATAAACACCACGGCCCCGGCGGATGCGGCGATCAATATCAACCAGATAACCGGACCGCCATTGACAATCAACATTGGCATGCACGCGTTATAGGCGTTTGAGCCACGCCTGCAAAGCGGAAAATTGGGGCGGGAGGCATGATTCTGCCAGAAGAAACTGGCCAGAGGGAGGCCAAAGGGTTTAACCTCCACGCCCTGATGACCGTTAAAAATGAAAATGTGCTGGTGTTTTCCCGCGCTCTTTTTGAGAAGCTGGGAGTTTTTC